>JAYTCO010000001.1:0-2561 GCA_043736415.1 Ferruginibacter sp.
TGCTGGCGATTAGCTATAACATAATCGGCCAATACATTTCAAGGGTGAAAGGAGATAATGCCACCGGGCTGGAATATTTTTTTAAAGCCATCCCGTTAGGTGAAAAAGCACATGAAAAACCTCGGCTAAGTTCAATTTATTTTGATAAGGCAATTGTTTATTCCAACCTTCAGAATAATGAAGAATACGGAAAATATATCCGCAAAGGCGGTGAAAATTTACCGGATAAGTCGCACCCGCTTTATAATTTTATGCAGGCACAGTATTAAGGTGGCATGACTACTTACTTTGTGGTGAACCACCAACCAGACTCTGCACTGGTTTATGCCCAACCGCTTACCAATACAAGTCAAAAAATTAATAGTCAGACATACATCTTCAATGCGTATTATTTAAACGGAGCGATACAGGATGAACTGGGTGATAAAGAAATGGCAGCACTATATTTTAAAAAAGCACTTGCTCAATCAGCTTTGGTAAAAAGTGTACACTCCCAGTTACGGTTTGCAAGTATTTATATACCCTTTTTACTTGCAAACAAAAACTTTGCTGCGAAGTAAATATATTTTCCATGAGACTTATTTTTTATCTCTAATGGCCTTAAACTCTGAAGAGGGTTTCCATGCAGGCCACTTACCTTCAGAAGCTATGCGCTTACCCACAAGAAACAATAATTGCAAATCGCTGATGGCACCTTCCATTGTCCATGTGGCAGCATTATAATTATCTGATGGCTGGTGATAATTATGATCTGTATAATCATCTTCAATTTTTTGCCCATATTCCTTGCCTTTACCAATCACATCAATACCACTGCTGGTATATAAAGCCGGAATACCAACTTTTGCAAAATTAAAATGATCAGACCGGTAATAAGAACCTGCTTCCGGGTGCGTATCAAAAGAGATATAGCCACCCTTTTTTTCTACTTCCTCTTTTAAATAATCCTCAAGGTCAGATTGCCCCTCGCCTACAACAATTATGTCTTTTGTTTTACCAAATCGGTTTAAGCCATCCATATTAATATTTGCAGCTGTTTTATTTGCAGGATAAACGGGGTTTTCTGCATAATATTTTGAGCCAAGCAATCCCTGTTCTTCAGCGGTTACGCATAAAATAACAATGGTTCTTTCAGGCTTGGTTTTTAAACTTTTAAAAGCCCTTGCAAGTTCCAATAGTCCTGCAGCGCCGGTAGCATTATCAGATGCACCGTTGTAAATAGAATCGCCTGTTGCATCGGGCCTGCCAATGCCGAGGTGGTCCCAGTGCGCAGTGTATACAACCACTTCATCCGGTCTTTTTGAGCCTGTTATTTTCCCGATTACATTATACGATTTGTCGTAGGTTGCTTTCACCTTCATGCTCGTAGTTAGCTGCAGATTTAAAGGCACTGCCTTAAAACCACGTTTATTTGCTTTAACCAACAAGGTTGAATCAAAACCTGCTTCTTTAAACAACCTGTTTGCAGTTGTTTCTGTTACCCATCCTATAGCATCACAGTTCTTAATATCTTTCCCACGGTTATCAAGCTGCAGGCGAGATGTATTAAAACTTTTTTGCTGCACACTAAATGGATAACTCGCTGCCTTTGTATTGTGCACAATCAAACATCCCTTTGCACCTTGCCTTGCAGCCTCCTCAAATTTATAAGTCCAGCGGCCATAATAAGTCATTGTTTTTCCTTTAAATAAAGTGGTATCGCCTGACCAAAACCCGGGATCATTCACCATTACCATTACCACTTTTCCTTTCACATCCAGCCCTTCATAATCATTCCAGTTATATTCTGGTGCTATTACGCCATACCCTGCAAATACAAGTTCATTGTTATTAAGGTTTATTACGCTGTCGGTTTTGTCTGTCCACATAATATAGTCATCATAAGCTTTTAGCGTAAAGTTGCCCTTGGCAGATTTTACCTGCATTTCCGGTGCGGCCGTTGCCTGTATATTCACCATTGGTACAGCCTGTACATAACTGATGCCGTTGCCAGGTTCAAGCCCGATGGATGCAAACTGTTTTTGCAGGTAATCTATGGTTTTCGTTTCTCCTTCAGTAAATGGTTTGCGTCCCATAAAAGAATCAGAAGCGAGCATTGCAATATCTTTTTTTAAGCTGTCAGCATTAAAAGAGGCTATACCATCTTCCTGTTGCACCACCTGTTTTTTTTGATTACAAGCGGCTAATAATAGTAAACAGAAGAATGTAAAAATTCTGGAGGTTTGATACATGAGTTGTAGTTTTTAAATAAGAGGAGGTCGTAAGTTGTTTGGTATCTCTTATTAAAGATAAGTCTATTAAATGCTTCTTAAAATATGTTGTTTAGGTTCCTTAAGGATAAATATTTTACAGGCGATGCTGATTAACTATTTTAATTTAAATTGGGCATAATCTTATAATCTTTTCTCTTCTAAAATTCTTTCTGCTCCAACATTTACTAATTTGGATTATTAATATCGTACGATGAAAATATTTAAAACCGCATTTTTACCCTTAGTATTTGTGTGTACTTTTTTTTCAAGTCATGCACAAACTTCTAATCAACCAATAAAAACAATTGT
>JAYTCO010000002.1:0-6030 GCA_043736415.1 Ferruginibacter sp.
TCGGTGGATTTTTTTGAAGCAAGAACCCCGGGTTTAAAATTGAATAGGTTTGCGTATGTATTTTCAGGTTTTGGAGGCAGCAGCGACAGTAGAAAAAAATTGTATGGTGGGTGGTTTATTGGTGGAGCAATAGCTGACAGCAAAATTAAAAATGACACCTATTTCACATCTAAATTAAATACCCGCTATCGCTTCAGCGACAAATTTCAGTTAAATGCAAGCTTTGATAGAACGGATGATAAAGGGCAGTGGGGCTTTTCTCACAGAGATACAATAAGTACATTAGTAAGCGGATACAATGATCCGATCATTGCCATTAGGACTGCGAAGACAAATAATATAATTGTAGGTGGACAGTACAATTTTACAGCCCGGATGAATGCAACCATAAGACTGAGGCATAACTGGACAAGCATTATAAACAAATCATTTTACAAATTAAAAACTGATGGTAACTGGAGTGATTTTCCCTTCGCTGACGGTAGAAACAGAAACTTTAATGTTTTTAATATTGATATGTTTTACACCTGGGATTTTAAATGGGGCAGCCGTGTAACATTCAACTGGAAAAATGCGCTTGGCAGTAATGTCTATTTAAATCCATACAGTAATGATAATTATTCCAAAAACCTGGTTGCTGTATTTAACAATCCTCACAGCAATGAGTTTAGTATAAAAATTGTTTACTACCTCGATTATTTAAATTTAAGAAGGAAGGTATAATTATAAATTATTTGCTGTAATTATCATAACAAATTTTAGATAATTTTCTAAAAAGTACCCATGCCTCATTGGTCGTTTCCCAGCTTCGGTCTTTATTGTTCTTGGTAAAAACAGATAATATATATGGCTCTTTTGCCATCACCAATAAAATTTCACTTCTGCTTGCATCAACTGCTCCACTTTTACTTGCTGCAAATATGGTTGCAGGTATTTCGCTCAAAGCTTCTTCATCCCAGTAATTTCTGCCTAATAAACGGATCATTTTTTTACTAAGCGAATCATTTATTATTTCGCCTTTAAACAGTTTTTCAAAAATTACAGCCATTTCTTTGGGCGTTGTCTGTCCCCATCCATATTGGGTTCTATCATTTTCTCTTCCTGCAGTTTTTGAATTAACATAGGTATTTACAAACCCATTTTTCTCCATCAAATCATTAATAATAGTTCCCGTACCTGCTAATTTTTGCAACCATAAACTTGCTGTATTATCACTCATAGACAGCATGAGCATAATTAATTTAGAGAGTTCAATTTTTTCGCCGTTTTTAAAAGAACCTAAAATATCTACACCTGCATATAACATAGAATCGTTGTAAGAAAATTCCTGATGATAAGATAATTCCCCAAGTTTTATTTTATTAATAATACCAATGAGTATAGGAACTTTTACAATGCTTGCAGTAGGAAAAACAGTATCTGCATTTATTTGAACGACTTTGCCGGTTTTTAAACTTTTAATATAAATTCCAATATCTCCTTTATAATCGTTTACCAAAGCCTGCACAGACTTTTGTAGCTTTTTATTTATATTTTGAGCAAGCAGGACAGAAGGTAAAAATAAAACAAGTAAAAATATTTTTTTCAACGCAATTAATTTTTAAAATATAATTTATGTACAGTCAAAAGAAACCATTACTGTATAAGATAATTTATGCCCGCAATGTTTTGTGTTTGATTACCGGTT
Source organism: Ferruginibacter sp. (assembly GCA_043736415.1). Taxonomy (GTDB): domain Bacteria; phylum Bacteroidota; class Bacteroidia; order Chitinophagales; family Chitinophagaceae; genus Ferruginibacter. The sequence goes on from JAYTCO010000002.1 coordinate 1,688, forward strand.
TTCATTGCACCTGCAAATTGTTTTTCAAAAGAAGTGTAGTAGGTAAAGCTAGTTTGACCAATACTTTTTATTTTGCCTTTAATAGCTTTATCCTCAAAAGAGGTATAATAATTTAAATTTGTATTCCCAACATTCTTTAATTTTCCACGCAATGCTTCATTGTCAAAGCTTGTAAAATATTGCAACTGTGCACTGCCAATATTTTTAATTTTTCCTTTTAATGTTGCATCGTCGTACTGCATGTAATAATCTAAAGATAAGTTACCAATAGTTTTTATCTTGCCTCTAAGCGCTTCAATATCATAGGATGCGTAGTAAGTAATTGCAGTTCTACCTATATATTTTAATTTTCCCTGCAAAGCTTTATCATCCGTAACACTGAATAAATCAACCCTTCCATTAAATTTTTCTATTCGTGAATAATTTTGAATTTTCTCTGAAAAATATTCCGTTCCATAATTAACAACCTCGCCATTCGAGTTTAAATTAATTACAGCATTATCATCTGTGGTTATCGTAAACATTTGTAAAACCCCTGCACTGTTTATAGATATTTTTGATATTTTTTGTGCAGATAAACTTGTGATGCAAATCAAAAAAATGATGGCTGTAGAAAGTGCTTTCATAAATTAAAATTGTCTGTAAATATAAAGATAGATTCAAATAACATACTACAGGCAAAAAATGGGTTCACAAAACATTGCTTTGTTATGGAAAATAATAAAGGGGCATAGAATAGAAATTCAGCCCCGTTTAAAATCCAATATCCCTATGAAAAACCGATGCGAAAATAAGTAGATATAAATGTTGGTAAGAGAAAAATTGACCAAATGCTTTTATTAGTAGACGAAACGAATAAATTAGTAGATAAAATGCATTTAAGTGTTTTATTAAATAACAGTATTTTTACTTTAATGAGTCCAATAAAATACCTGATTGCTGATGATGATCCAATGTATTTAGCAAATACAATCGAGCAACTTTCCTTCATACCAAATTTACAATGCGAAGTAGCATGCAATTCTGCAGTAGAAGCCAACGCTTATTTGCAAAATCATTTACCGGATCTGCTGATACTTGATGTTGAAATGCCGGGATTGACTGGAATTCAATTGGCAAAAAGTTTAAAAACACTCCCCTTCATTATTTTTATTTCTTCGCATGTACAATATGCAGTAGATGCTTTTGAGGTTGATGCAGTTGACTATTTGGTAAAACCGGTGAGCTTAGAAAAAATGATGCGTGCCATTGAAAAAGTGAGGGTGCTTTATGAAATGAAAAAATCGATACCCGCACAGGAAGGTTTTAAAACAGAAAGCAATGATTCTTTTTTTATAAAAGAGAAAAATATGTACCAGCGTATTTTTATAAATGAGGTTTTGTACATTGAATCTTTGGGAGATTTTGTAAATATCTTTTTAGAAAATGGGCAGAAAAGAATTGCATTGGTTAGTTTAAAAAATATTGAGCAGCAACTTCCTTCACATAATTTTTTAAGAATTTCCCGTACCCATATAGTAAATAAACAAAAAATTACAGCCCTTAATTCAAGCTCCGTTTTACTGAATAAAATCGAATTAAATATTGGTAAATCTTATGTAGAAAATGCCACCAATACCATTATTGGAAATAGCAGTATTAAAAGATTTATTTAAAAAATTAATATAATGAATAAAATAATATTGCTGTTTTTTGTTTGCCTGAATTCATTTTTAGCAATGGCCAAAAACAAACAGGTTGACAGTCTTTTAAAGTTGTTGGAAAAAGAAAAGCCTGATAGCAACCGCTTAAAAATATACAGAAACATTGGAAATTTTTATGTGGACAATAATCCGAAAAAAGCAATTGAGTATTTTAAAAATGCAGTAAAACTTTCTGAAAAAATAAATAACAATGCTCAGCTGGCAAATAACTGTTACAGCATTGCATTCTGTTACAGAAATACCGGCGATTACAGCAAATCTGTAGAATACTATTTAAAAGCTGTTCGTATTTACGAGGCAGATAAAGATTATCGCAGGCTTGCAAATGCATATTTGTCTCTTGCCATAGTTTACAGCTATAACAAAGATTTTAAAAATGCTTCCTCCTATCATACCAGAGCAAAAGAACTCATTTTAATTAGAAAAGACAGTTTTCAACTATGCTCTTTATATACAGATATTGGAACTTTGTTTGACCAGCAAAAAATATATGACAGTGCCAACAAATACCAGCAACAGGCATACGATTTAGCCGTGGCTATTAAAGATGAGCAAATGATTATTGATTGTCTTTCTAACATTGGGCTCACCTACAAACATGAAGGAAAAACAAAAGAGGCACTTGCAAATTTCAAAAAGGTTTTATTGGTTTTTAAACAACAGCAAACAGAACCCGACAGATATGCAGCTGCGTATAATAATATTGGTGCTACTTATGCGCAGGAGGGTGATAAAACTTTAGCGGTGGAAGCTTTTAATAAAAGCCTTTCGTATGCCTCCGCATCACAAAATCCATACATAGAAATGGAAAATTATAATAATCTTTCCGATCTGTTTGGTAAAACAGCTGACTTTAAAAATCAGGCTTTTTATTTAAAAAAATATTACAACATTAAAGACAGTCTTTTTTCTGCCGATAAAAAAAACCAGCTTACACAACTGGAAGCTGATTACAACATTGAAAAAAAGAATACAGAAATAATTAAAAAGGAAGGGGAACTACAGATTGAAAAAAAACAGAAATACCTGTCCTTTATATTGGCACTCGCTGCTGTTTTTGTTTTGATTTTAATTACTTTTTTTTACAACCGTATAAAAAATAAAAATGAATTATTGGGTAAGCAGAATGTTCAGATAAATAATCAAAAAAACGAACTGCAATCCCTCAACAATGTTAAAGACCGGCTCTTCAGCATCATAAGCCACGATCTGCGAAATCCTTTAGTGAACCTGCGTTCGTATTTTTCTCTTACAGAAAATCCTGATTTGTCTGATGAGAAAAAATTAGCTTATAAAAAACAAACATTAAGCGCTGTAACACAAACAACTTCGCTGCTTGATAATTTATTGGTATGGGCAAATATGCAGATAAAAGAAAGCAAACCTCAAATAAAAATTATAGATATTGAAGATGCCGTTTTAGATGCTGTTGACAATGTAAATGCACAGGCTGTTCAAAAGAGAATTATTATCCAAAAAAATTTGGAAGCAACAGCTGCATTAGGTGATCAAAATATTATTACAATCGCAGTGAGAAATTTGCTTACCAATGCACTAAAGTACAGTAATGAAAACAGCACAATTTCAATAACCAGTTTTCAGAATGATAAAAATATTAATATAGACATTGCAGATGAAGGCGTAGGAATTTCTGCAGAAAAAATAAACCTGTTACTAAGCAACGAAGCAGATACCACTATTGGTACCTCAGGTGAAAAAGGCACAGGGCTTGGTATTTTTTTAGTGAAAGAATTATTGCAAAAAATAAATGGGGAGTTATTAATTAAAAGTGTCATTGGTAAAGGAAGTGTTTTTACTATAAAATTGCCTGCTGTCAACAGTTAATTTATTTGCTAGAATAATTTATTTCGCATCAAACCAAAGTGCTGTTTTATCATTAAAATCTCCATTATAATTTATAGATACCTCCTCGCCTGCTTCAATATTTCTTACTGTTTTCAGCATAATTGTTTCCGTGCTGTAATCCATAAAATATTCACAGTTGCTTTCATAGCTGTGGTTGTAAATCGGCACAAAACCCAATGCCATGCAACATTGCGTTTCATCAGTTCCCCACTCAAATATATAATCGTGCAGCAATGTTTTGTCAAGTAATATTCTATCAGCCGCAGGCATAACTATTACCGGCGAAATTTCAATAATGGTATTCGCCAAAATTAATTCATTGGTAAATATTCCCCTCCCCTTTTCCGGGCTTTCTGCCATAAATAAACTAGTTAGAATCATTACAGAATTTTAAAAGTAAAAGGGTAAATTGTGACACTTTTAAACAAAACTAATAAATACTGTTCATGTCTTTGGAAACACCGGAAATTTCTATACAACAATTGTTTGAGGAGGCAATTGCATCCGAAGACCAGCTTGCCATAAAAGAGTTTTTAAATGATCAAAATATCAGTGATGTTGCAGATCTTATTTATGAGTTTGATGATTATGAAACGCAGATTATTTCCCATCTTTCTATACACCGGGCAGCAAGTGTTTTTAAAATTTTAGATTTAAGTGAGCAGAAAAGAATTATAAAAAACCTTCCTGCATTTAAAAGTGCAGAATTATTAAATGAATTGCCACCGGATGACCGTGTCGATTTTTTTGAAGAATTACCTACAGGAACGGTAA
>JAYTCO010000003.1:0-6025 GCA_043736415.1 Ferruginibacter sp.
CCGATAATTACCTTACAAAAACAACTGTTCTTTTATCACTCTTTTTAGGGGGTCAGTTTAAGCCGGTATCAGGGGGTCAGTTTGAAATGGCGCAAGGGGATTAGTTTGTTTTGGCGGCAGGGGGTCAATTTGCGTGGATCTTCCACCAATGCTCACTAGGTAGCCAAGGACCATCTTTAAAAAAGGAGGTAGAAATTCCTGATAGCACCTTTACATGTAACACTTTATAGAACAGTGTTCACTTACTTAATAAACAAAACACCCATATAGACACCCAAATGCTCTCAGAATATACGGCTTGACCAGAGGAGAGACATCAAAATCCCTCCTACAGCGCACTTCGTGCCGTTTGAGGGTCATGGATGATCATAGTTATCAAATAGTTCACCTCAGAAAATAATTATTAAAATATAAAAAGGTGGGAGAAAAGGTGGGATACTAGGTAAAAGAGGCTAGAAATAATTGCAGAACTCAATATGCTCGGGCTCTTATGTTAATCAGAGGGGTCGCTGGTTCAAGTCCAGCAGTGGGAGCAAAATTATAAAATAATAAAAGGTTGTGCAGAAATGTGCAACCTTTTATTATTTTATAAATTTTATTTAAAGTTTACAAGTTGTAACTTCAATAAAACTTTAGGGGTGCCACAAGGCTGAGATTATACCCTACGAACCTGATGCAGATAATGCTGCCGAAGGGAAAAGTAGATTTGTACTTTCATATTCGTCATCATTCCTAAAGTTTTTATTAAATCTTTAAAGGAATGGAAATCACTTTCAATAATCACCAGCAACAAATTCAAGAGCAAAGCTCTGTTCAAATTATTATTAATGATTTGATAGGAGAAAAACAAAAAGGAATTGCTGTGGCAGTTAATGAAACCGTTGTGCCTAAAGCAAAATGGGGGAGTTATGAGTTGCAGCCAAATGATAAAGTATTAGTGATAAAAGCTACGCAGGGTGGTTAAAGGTTTAACCACAAAGCCACAAAGTGATAATAAGGTTCACTAAGTAGTTGTGCTGCTTTGTATTGTTTGTGTCATCGTGGTTCACTGGTTGAATAGAATTATCTAAAGTACAAGAGTGCCACGCAACAATGCTTCATTCTAATTCAAATGCCGGTAACATAAAAATTTAATCTAAAAATAGTTATATGAAAAAAACAGACAAGACTCCGGAACAGCAAACTATCTCTATCACTCCTTTTGCAGGTTCAAAAAAGATTTATGTGCCGGGAAACCTGCATAAAAATATTAAAGTGGGTATGCGTGAAATAATGCTTTCACCAACCAAATTAACAGGTGGAAAAACGGAAGATAACGCTTCCGTAATTGTATATGACACAAGTGGCCCATATACAGACGAACAGGCTACAATTGATATAAAAAAAGGTTTACCACGTTTGCGTGAGCAATGGATATTGGATAGAAAGGATGTGGAGCAATTAGCCGAGGTTTCATCTGCCTATGGCAGAGAACGAAATGAGGATACATCATTAGATGCACTTCGGTTTGAGCATATAAAAAAACCAATGCGTGCAAAAAATGGGGGCAACGTAAGCCAACTGCATTATGCAAAAAAAGGAATCATCACTCCTGAAATGGAATATATCGCCATCAGGGAAAATCAGCACATTGAAGCATTAAAATATAAACTGAACGGTCAGTATGAATTATTGACGCAGCAACATTCAGGCAACAGTTTTGGCGCTAATACGCCCAAAGGATTAATAACACCGGAGTTTGTAAGAGATGAAGTAGCCGCTGGGCGGGCAATTATTCCTGCCAACGTCAACCACCCGGAATTAGAGCCGATGATTATTGGCAGAAATTTTCTGGTAAAGATTAATGCCAACATTGGTAACAGTGCCGTGAGCAGCAGTATTGAAGAAGAAGTAGAAAAAGCAGTGTGGGCTTGCCGCTGGGGTGCCGATAATATCATGGATTTATCTACAGGAAAAAATATTCACGAAACAAGAGAATGGATTATCCGTAACTCACCAGTGCCAATTGGTACTGTGCCAATATATCAAGCGCTTGAAAAAGTGGATGGCAAACCCGAAGACCTTACTTGGGAAATTTATAGAGATACCTTAATTGAACAGGCTGAACAGGGAGTTGATTATTTCACCATTCATGCAGGAGTATTGCTACGGTATATTCCAATGACCGCAAAACGATTGACTGGTATCGTTTCAAGAGGGGGAGCCATCATGGCTAAATGGTGTTTAGCTCATCATAAAGAAAATTTTTTATACACCCATTTTGAAGAAATATGTGAGATTATGAAACAATATGATGTTTCATTTTCATTAGGCGATGGTTTGCGCCCCGGTAGTATTGCAGATGCCAATGATGAAGCACAGTTTGCTGAATTAAAAACACAGGGAGAATTGAACCGCATTGCCTGGAAACATAATGTACAGGTTATGAACGAAGGCCCTGGCCATGTACCCATGCACCTCATAAAAGAAAACATGGAAAAACAATTGGAGTATTGCAAGGAGGCTCCCTTCTATACTTTGGGGCCGTTAACCACAGACATTGCACCCGGTTACGACCATATTACTTCGGCCATTGGCGCTGCAATGATTGGCTGGTATGGCACAGCCATGCTTTGTTATGTAACACCTAAAGAGCATTTAGGGTTACCCAATAAAAAAGATGTAAAAGATGGAGTAATAACTTATAAAATTGCGGCACACGCTGCTGACCTTGCTAAGGGCCATCCTGGTGCACAATACAGGGATAACGCATTGAGCAAAGCAAGGTTTGAATTTAGGTGGGATGATCAATTTAATTTATCTCTTGACCCTGATACAGCACGTGAATTTCACGACGAAACATTACCTGCAGATGGTGCAAAGGTTGCCCACTTTTGTAGCATGTGCGGTCCAAAATTCTGTTCCATGGAGATCACCCAACAGATACGTGATTTTGCAGAAAAGGGCATGCAAGAAAAAAGTGAAGAGTTTATTGAAAATGGTAAAGAAATTTATCAATAAATGTTAGTGGTAATTTCTTGTCCAAATGTAGTAGATAAAGAAGTAACTATTATTAATACCTTGTTTGATGAAGGCTTAGAGGTATTGCATGTAAGAAAACCTGATACGGATGTAGGGGAGTTAAGAACACTAATTGAAAAGATACATTCCACATATCATCACCAGATTGCCTTGCATCAGTATCATGAAATTGCAAATGAGTATGGCATTAAAAGACTGCATTTCACCGAAACAAAAAGAAAGGAAATGAGTGAAAAAGCATTGGCAGATTTAAGAGAAGACAAAAATATTTTATCAACTTCAATCCATCAGGTGGAAGCTTATAATACTTTGTCAGCTTGTTTTGAGTATGCTTTTTTCGGACCAGTGTTTAACAGTATCTCAAAGCAGGGATATACTTCATCATTAAAAAAAGATTTTGTATTTCCTGTTAAGAATAACCATCCGAAAGTGATTGCGATTGGTGGAATAGATGCAACAAATATTCAGCAGGCTATGGATATGCAATTTAATGGTGCAGCATTATTGGGAACAATCTGGCAAAAGCCAGGTGAAAGTATTCAACAATTTAAAGCAGTACAAAAAGCATGGAAACAAACAGGCCGATAGTGTTAAGTATTGCAGGCTTCGACCCTTGCGGAGGTGCAGGGATACTGGCAGATATAAAAACATTTGAACAGCACAGAGTATATGGCTTAGGCATTAACACAGCTCAAACAGTACAAACAGAAAATGATTTTATTTCAATCAAATGGGAAACTGAAAATGATATTTTAAAAGCAGTAGACACCATGTTATCGCATTACAATGTAGAAGTTGTAAAAATAGGAATAATAGAAAATATATTGGTATTGAACAACATTGTTTCATTCATTGATAAAAAAAATAAAGCAATAAAAATTGTGGTAGATACGGTTATCAAATCAAGCAGCGGTTTTAATTTCTGGAATGAAACAACGAATGAACAACTACTGTTTGAAACCTTGTCAAAAATCTTTTTAATAACCCCAAATTACAATGAAGCATTACAACTAATACTATCTTCCAATGCAAAGGAAGCAGCAGAAAAATTATCAGTTCATTGCAATGTATTATTAAAAGGAGGACACAACAAAGAAGAACCGGGTGTTGATTATTTATACATTAAAAATAATATCGAAAGATTAGAAAGCAACACAAATAATACCTATGCAAAACATGGTTCCGGATGTGTTTTATCTGCAGCCATCACAGCAAATCTTGCACTGGGTTTTGATTTGGTTAGCGCATGCAAAAATGCAAAAAAATATATTGAAAAATTTTTATCAAGTAACCATACTTTATTAGGATACCATTATGTTTAGTAAACTTCAATACATATCACAAGGCTCAACATCAGTTGAACAATTACATAATATTAAAGAGGCTTTGGAGGCAGGTTGCAAGTGGATACAGTTGCGATTTAAAAACGGAACTGACAATGATATAAGCGCATTGGCAGCGGACGTAAAAAAAATCTGTACTAAGTACACAGCAACGTTTATAATTAACGACCATCCGCATATTGCCAAAGCAGTAGATGCTGATGGAGTGCATTTGGGATTATCAGATTTGCCCATCAACGAAGCAAAAAAAATAGTTGGTACAGATAAAATAATCGGGGGCACAGCCAATACTTTAGAACATGTGCTGCAACGAGTAGAAGAAGGTTGTAATTATATTGGATTAGGCCCGTTACGTTTTACAACAACCAAAGAAAAACTTAGTCCTGTATTAGGTTTACAAGGTTATAAAAAAATAATGGATGCCTTAGCAGAACGCCAAATTCAAATACCTGTGTATGCTATTGGTGGTATTGTATTAGAAGATATGGAAGCCATTATGCAAACAGGAGTGTATGGTGTAGCGGTGTCTGGTATTATCACTCATCATCCTGATAAAAAATTATTAATGCAACAAATCAATACATTTTTATATGAAACAATTAACCATAGCAGGTAAAGTATTTCAATCACGTTTGTTTTTGGGAACAGGCAAATTTGGTTCTTCTTTGCAAATGGAAGAAGCAGTATTGGCGTCTGAATCAGAAATGGTAACGGTGGCTTTAAAACGGGTAGACTTAGAAACAGACACGGATGCTTTATTGTCGCACCTGCACTATCCGCACATCAACTTATTACCCAACACATCCGGTGTTCGTACTGCTAAAGAAGCGGTACTAGCGGCACAATTAGCAAGGGAAGCATTGGAAACAAACTGGGTAAAATTAGAAATTCATCCTGACCCAAGATATTTAATGCCCGACCCAATTGAAACATTAAAAGCCACAGAGGAATTAGCAAAGCTGGGTTTTATTGTATTGCCTTACATACATGCAGACCCTGTTTTGTGCAAACGCCTGGAAGATGCTGGCACCGCAGCTGTAATGCCTTTAGGCTCACCTATTGGCAGCAATAAAGGACTAAAAACATTTGATTTTTTACAAATCATCCTAGAACAAAGCAATGTGCCGGTAATTATTGATGCAGGTATTGGTGCACCGTCTGATGCTGCATTGGCCATGGAAATGGGTGCAGATGCTGTGTTGGTAAATACGGCAATTGCCATTGCAGGTAATCCAACTCAAATGGCAATCGCTTTTAAAATGGCTGTGCAGGCAGGACGTATAGCTTTTGAAAGTAAACTGGCTAATAAAGTAAATTATGCCATTGCATCAAGTCCATTAACCCAATTTTTACATGAAACAGTTTAAAGATATTTTTGATAGCTTTTCTTGGGATGATGTGCAGGAATCTATCTATAGTAAAACAACTCAAGAAGTAGAAACTGCCTTAGCTTCTTCAAACAGAACATTAGAAGATTTTAAAGCGTTGATATCGCCTGCCGCAACTCCTTATTTAGAACAGATGGCACAGCTCAGTCACCAGCTTACCCAAAAACGTTTTGGCAAAACAATACAACTATTTGCACCTATGTATTTAAGCAATGAGTGCAATAATATTTGTACCTATTGCGGCTTTAGTTTAGATAATAAAATAAAACGGAA
>JAYTCO010000004.1:0-38606 GCA_043736415.1 Ferruginibacter sp.
ACCATTGAGCCTTGGCGATTTTACAGAGGCGAACCAAAGCCCGCCATTTTTAGGAGTGATGTTTACATTGCCAAACCATTTATCGTTGTAAGTGCCGGTAAATAATGAGTCAGTAATTTTTGCTGCTCCAATTTTTTGTTGTGCTGCAACATCTGCCGCAATTTGATCAGTAATTTTTTTTGCAGCTACATTGCCGTTGGCTGTTCGATCACTGTAAGTTTTTACCCAACCCCGGTTTGGATAACCAAGGTAGCTGTCTTTAATAGTATTTGTAATAGCGCTGAAGGCTGCGCCGGATTGTTGATTTGTAAGAACGATGATACCAAGTTTTAGCTCGGGCAGCAAAGTAATTTGTGTAACTGTACCTGCAAGCCCGCCCGAATGTGTAACCTGTTTGTAGCCTTTTACATCGCTTAAAAACCAACCCAATCCATATGAAGAAAAGTGGGTATTGTAAGGTCCGCCTTGTGGTTGTTGAATGATAGTTTGAGGGCTCCACATTTCGTCGTGAACGGCCTTGCTGAAAAGTTGTTTTCCATCACCATATTTACCGCCATTCATTTGTAAGATGATCCATTTTGTAAGGTCAGTAAGATTGCTGACAATGCCACCGGCTGCATTTGCTATCGGGTTCCAATCATGCGGAATCATAATTACTTTTCCATCAGCAGGAGCGTGGGCATCAATAATATTGGGGTTGTTTGTTACCCTGTTGTAAGATGTTTTAGTTGTTGTAAAACCTATTGGTTTCATTATGCGTTGTTCAACAAATTCTTCCCAACTCATGCCGCTTATTTTGGCAATTACTTCTCCGGCTACAATGTATAAATTATTGTCGTAATCATATTTTGTGCGAAATTCAGAAACCGGTTTTAGGTACCGCAAATTATGTATCATTTCTGCTCTGGTAAAATTTCCACCATCTGGAAAAAACATCAGGTCTCCACTGCCAAGCCCAAGACCACTGCGGTGTGTAAGTAAATCTCTCACCGTAAATGCATCCGTTACATACGGATCGTACATTTTAAATTCAGGAATATAATCTCGCACTTTATCATCCCATTTTAGTTTGCCTTCATCTACCAACATTCCCAAAGCCGCACTTGTAAATGCTTTACTGTTAGATGCAATGCCGAACAATGTATTTTCATCAACCGGTAAATTATTGGCGAGGCTTCTTATACCGTATCCTTTTGCATGAATTACTTTCCCGTCTTTTACAATGGCTACTGCAATGCCTGGTACATCAAAAGTTTTAAGGGTAAGGTTTACAAGAGAATCTATTGATTTTTCTGGTAATTGGGCCTTGGCAGAAATAAATATTGAGCAAATTAAAAACAGCAGAGTATATTTTTTCATAGTTGGTAAATTGAAGAATAAAAGTAGTTGAAAAAAGTTTTTAAAATAATGGTTTTAGTTTGTGCGTTGGCAATTTGATAATTGGCAATGTTTTATTTAATTGCGAGGTAGTAAATGGTTAACAGATTGGTTGGGTTAACACCGATTTTTTTATCTTTTCAAAGCGCCTGTTCCTAATTTCTTTTTAAAAAACCGAAGGCATTTAATACTTTTTGTAAATACTTGTGTTAGTTTTTTAAAAGGTTTTGTACGAATGTAAGGGGGTTAAAACCAAACGTACATACTAATAGAGAAAAAAAAGTGCGATAAATGCACAACAGGAGAGAGTTTCAGCGGAATAATATAAAATGGCGAAAAAAAACCACACGTACATTCGCTTCTATTTAGGGTTCATTTTGGAGTTGATTTGTTTAAAATCGGCAAAGTCATCTTCTAATCGCTGCAATCTTTTATAATATTGATCGTGAATATTAGGCATTTTAGCACTCATATACCACTCTAAATACCATATTGTATTGATCTCTTCTACAGTTAAATTATAACTAGGATAAACAGCCGTATCAGGACTATCAGAACGCATCACAATAAAACCCTGTTTAAACCGGTTTTTAACTCTCTTTAAAGCCGTTTTTCCATCATTGTCAGATATTACATATAGCCGCTCATCGGGCATCTTAGCCCATTCCTCCCTATCTAAAAGGCGAATAATAGCGTAACCACCATCTTGAAGCGTTGGAGCCATTGAAATACCCTTAATTCTTACACATAAATAGGTGGCATTTTTCTTTATTAAAGCGGCAGGAAGTTTTAAAGTTTCAAGGTTTTCAATGTAATCGTTATTGTACACTCCGGCACCGGCCGCCACACTTATATCTGTAATGGGTATTAGGCCCGAATTTACCCCATAATCGGGCCTATCATCGGCTGCAATTGTAAGCTTAAACTCCTTAAAATCGTCATTTATCTTACCTGTTCCCTTACCGTTTAGCTTACGTATTTCCTGATTTTTTTCAAAAGAGTTATTTTTAATTAGCTTACCATTTGATAAATCTGCATGTATTAATTCTGTTTCGGTTGTACCAAAATACTTGGCTATTTCTAATAAGTCCAAAAAATTGGGTTTGCTTAAACCAGTTTCATAATTTCCCCAGGTGCTTTTATTAATACCAATAGCAGCAAGCATGTCAGACTGTTTCAGGTCCTTTTGCTTGCGTAGATAAATGATATTTTCTTTAAAGTTTTGCACGTTATTAACACTATGTTAGTAATTATAAAACCCAATAATTTGTATAAGCCAAATTATTTGTTTTACATTTGTTCTCTAATAAGGAACATAAAAGTATGGAAAATAAATCAACAAATACTGCGGTAAGAGATCCTCTAAAGGCATGGATAGTAAAAGAAGTAGCAGGAATCTATGGGGTTACTACCAGAGAAGTTTATCTGGTATTGAACTGTGACAGGAACAATGATGACATCGTCGCCTCCTACATGACCATCTACGAAGGTGCAACAAAAGTGGCCATGCTAGAAGCCGTAACCCAATTAGTACCATTCGAAAACCTAAACTAAAATGATCTTAACCAAAACAACAAAATTATCAGAGCAAATATTCGAACTGAACGCAGGGGCTGTATTTGTTTTTGATTTAGGGATTAAAGAATCCGGGCTTTCAGTTCAATATTATTGGAAGGAGAAAAGCCAAAAAAATAAACGGCTTGTTTTCATCAACCATCCTAAAGACAGCCGTTACAACCTGGTTTCTTACGATACAATGAGCGAGGCCCATCAGGATAAAATAAAAGCCCGCTTTGGCGATCCTTATGAGTTTATGGCCAAGCAACCTATTCGCCAAATGGTGCAGGAAGATGCTACTGCAGAAAAGTTTTACATGGATTACCGGTATGCAGATAATAAGTACCTGCCCATTGAACACCGCAACCGGTACACCACTGCAGCCAGCTGGTTAAACATGCTGATAACTGTAAACGATGATAAAAAGTACATTAAAAACGAACTTAAACTTACGCTAGAGCAATTTTGGGATGCGGTAACAGAAATTATTAAGACCGATAAAATAGAGCTGCCAAATTCAACCCGCCGCCTGCTTGCAAAAATTAAACAATATAAAGAACAGAAGTACGCATGCATTATCGACTGGCGTTTTGGCAATAAAAACACCGCCAAGCTCGGCAAGTCAGAAGCAGGATTTGATAATGAGCTATACCAAAAACAAATTTCATTTGTACGCAAAGCGGCAAGCATGCCAAATAATTTTGATGCTGCGCAAATAGCCATGGGTGTAAATGCAGTTTTTGAAAAACAGGGATGGCCCTGCATTTCATCTGCCACAGTTTACAACATCATCAGTGCCAATCGCCACCTCACATTAGCAGGTAGCCAGGGTAAGCGTGCTTATAACAATGAAATTTCTATGCAAACCAAAAGGAGCAGGCCGGAGTATCCTCTATACTATCTAACATTAGATGGTTGGACGGTCGAGCTTCTTTACCAAGAAGACAGCAAGTATCACTATCGCATGTGTATGGTTGTTGTGTTGGATGTGATGAATAATTACCCAATTGGATTTGCAATAGGCGACAGAGAAGATACAAACCTTATACGCCAGGCAAACAGAAACGCCAGCGAACATATAAAAGAACTGTTTGGCGAGTATTACCAGCCGCACCAGCTCCAGAGTGATAACTACGGCATTAAAAACCTAACACCATTCTACAAAGCAATGGCCCACCTGCATACACCGGCTGCAGTTGGTAATGCAAAGGCAAAAGTGATTGAGCCTTACTTCAACAGCATAAACAAAAAGTATTGTCAAACGCAACCCAACTGGAGCGGCTTCAACCTTACAAGTAAAAAAAGCAACCAACCAAATACTGAGTTTTTAGATAAAATAAAACATTCGTTACCCAACAAAGCCGGTGTAATAGAGCAGATAGAATGGATGATGAGTGAAGAACGCCGCACCAAGTTACCCACTTACATGGCCGCATGGCAAAACCTACCTGCAGAGAAAAAAGTATTGATGAATAAGATGGATATGCTGCATGTGCATGGCACCCCAAGTAAATACCTAAATACTATTGATGGTATGGGCCTTACTGCAACAATCGGCGGCAATAAAATAACCTACGACAGTTTTGATCCCGCTTTTAGAGCACTGCAACATTTGCCTTGGCAGGTAATATATGACCGGGCTGATCTATCAGAAATATTGGTGCGCAACGATGCAGAAAACAAACAGTTTCTGCTTACTCAAAAGCGCATTATACCAATGGATGTGCAAAGCATGAGTGCAGAAGACCACCAGTACCGTGCTCAAATAACAGACTTTAATAAACAGCGTAGAGAAGAGGTTATGCAAACCTATTTGCAGGATGATGCAGTGGTTGCAGCAGTATTTAACAATCAAGATGAACTTGATAATGAAACCGCATTAAAACTCATGTTCACCTACGCAGGCCAGCAAAAAGAAACCCTGCAAAATGCAAAAGGTCTTAAAAAAGTGCAGCAGCTGCAGGATAAAGTTGCACAGAAAGAAGAGCAGCAGGAAGATACCAACTGGCAAGCTCAACAGCAAGCATACCTAAACAGTAAAACCGATTTTAATCAATATTTAGACTAAACACCCATGCCAAAAAACACACTTGAATTCACCACCACCAACGGTAAAGTAAAAGTTACTAAAGCTGCAGATGTTGTAACCATCAATGAGGAGCGCACCTGCTTCGGCTTCAACGAAAAGACCACCACAATAGTAAAAAAGCTGGATGATACCTGCCTGCACTTTGCATTTGGTACAGATAAGCAAATTATTGAAACCCTTAAAAACAACTAATGAAAGAAGAACTAAAGTACCAGATAGTTGCAGGTGCAATTGCTTATGCTGAAAGTAAAGGAATATCCAACAATGAAATTGCCCGGGTATCAGGCATCAACCCAAGTTATTTAAGCAATATGCTGCGCAATAACTTTTCAAATAAGGTTGATGGTAAAGATGTACCGATTGGAGAGAAGTGGTTTTATTCATTAGCACAATGGGCAGGTTTTGCCATTACTAAAAGCTACTGGCAAACCATACAAACCCCACAGTTTGAAAAAATAATACACGAGCTCGAAGTGGCAAAACGCCACAGCCGGGTTACAACCATCATCACCGGTAGTGGCTGCGGCAAAACGCATACGGTAGAAACCTTTTGCAGAATAAACCCTAACCACACTTATAAAGTAACGGTTAACAGCATGTACAAGGTGAAGGATATTTTAAACGATATCGCCATCAAAATCGGCTCACCTGTGCACTACACAGCAAGCAGCACGCTTAGAGATTTAATGCAACGCCTGGCAGAAATGAAACGTATGGGTCACAGCCCGCTCCTTATTATTGATGAGGCCGAAAATTTAAAGCTACCTGTTATACAAATGCTCAAAGGGTTGTACGATGGGTTGCTAGGGTATGCATCTATTGTAATGATTGGCACCAATCAGTTAACCGATAGCCTTTGGCGTATGAAGAACAGCAACCGCAATGGCGTGCCTCAGTTTTACCGCCGCATTAAGGCAGGCATTAAAATCGTAACCTCCGATAAATGCTTTGCACCATTCTTTGAAAAGTATGTAGATGATAAGGGCCTGCGCCGCTTGCTCAACCAACTGTGCGACAATTACGGTGAGCTGCACGATTACCTGGAGCCTGCCCTTAAAGAAGCAGATGAAAGAGGCGAGCCACTTACCGAGCAACTATTCAGAATCATTTATGATATGCCTTAATAAATACAAACCATGACCACAACAAAAATTAAAACCTCCAAAGAAGCTTACCAGGAAGCTACAAACAAAGTAATGCTTCAGGTGATGGAGTTACTTGATTGCACAGAGCAGCAATACGCACAGCACCGTTACGAAAATGGAAGAGCTTACCTGTATTGGTACTTACCTGTGCAGGCTCGGGAAAGAGCCAAGTTAGAAAACAGCAAACTATACTGGCAGTGGTGGAAAAACCTTTGCAACAACCACGATTATGTATTTGTAAGTGATGAAGGTATTGCATACTTAACACTTGCGCAGCGCAGGGCTATTTACAAAGAAGTGCACTGCCCACGCATACTTGCAGTGGAATGTAAAATAGATGCCATTGTACTCACCAGTTTAAAAATACAAAAGGTATGAGCAACTATTCTGTAGAAAAGCAGCAGACCGTAAAAAGATTTATACAGGAGTGCGAAGTGCAGATATCCGAGTACTTGGAGATTCCCGTAAAAATAGATTTCAAACTGCGGTTGAGCCACCTTACCGTGGCAGATATAAAAGAGGAAGTGTTAACTGTTTTAAATGTTAGCTGGGAGGCTATTGTAAAACAAAACAGAAAGCGGCCTTTAGCAATGGCCCGCCACATTTTCTTTTGGCTTGTTGATCAATACACTCTTTTAAACCAGAGGGAAATTGGAGAGCTTATGAACAGAGACAGGACTACAATGTTGCATTCAATTCAGGTTGTGAATGATGCAATTGATATAAAATTTGAAGAAGTAACTACGCCACTCAATACTATAATCGCCAATCTAAAAAATAAGAAAATTGAAACCGTTTAAACTAAAAATAACCAGGGCTTTGGCGGAGGATTTTGAAGTCTACATTAAAATGCTTGTAAGATCAAATCCTGAAACAGCAGTGGAAAAGTTACTCGTTGCCACCATTGCACAGGTAGGCGAAAAACTTAGCAAATCACTTGGTGAGTACAGGACAATAAAAACATCCTATTCATTTAAGCTAGATCCTGCTCAGGCCATAGCTATTGCATTGCTAAGCGAAGACCTCGATAAAACCAGTTACCTCGGTAACAAACTGCACATGATTTCAAACATTATTCATCAACAATACAACTAAACCATTATGAGAGAAGATCAAAAAGATTACAACTGGATACAGTCTATAATCGACAGTTGCAACAACACATTCCACTTTGCCTGTGTAGATAGGCTCATTGAGCTCTACGCAGAAAAACACAACAACCACAACCTCCTCATGTGCCTTACCACACAGCGGACAGTTCATTATAACCTGGTACACGGCATTTTAATTTAAACCAAAAACAATACATAATCATGTCAATCAAAATTCACACATCAAAAGACAGTACCTGGACCAACGCCATGGGCGATGTAGTACCTGTAAAATTCGTTCCGCAATCAGATAAAGTAAAAGAAACCCTTGCGGGTAAGGTTTTAAAAGCAGCATTAAATGCTGAGGCCGTTTTGCTTTCCCTCCACACAATGATGGATCAGGCATTTACAGATGTAAGCTCCATGATAAAGCAGGAGTACGAGTTAAAAAACAAAAAGAAAAAAGAAGGCAAAGGCTCTCTCACCTGGTTCAGCTTCGATCGCTCTGTAAAAATTGAAGCCGATATGAACGAGATCGTAAAGTGGGATAACGCATTAATGACCGAAGCTCTGGAGCTGTTAAACCAATACATTTCTGCAAACATGACCGAGGCAAACGAGTTGATCAGTGGGTTGGTAAAAAGTGCCTTTGCAAATAATAAAGGAATGATTGATACCGGAAAGGTGTTTCAGTTATTAAAATATGAAGATAGAATTAGAGCAAAGGCATTTCAAAAAGCCTGTGAGCTGATGAAGAAAGCGCAGAGCATTGATAAAACCAAACTGTATATGCGTGTATGGGCCAAAGAAACCGCAGGCGATTACCGCAATGTAAACCTCAATTTCTCCTCATTATAATCTTATCACCCATGACCAATCAAACAACAATACAAGTTTGCCCACAGTGCAATAAGGCTTTGACCGTGCAGGAAATACCACACAACGCCTGTACTCGTTGCCAAAAATCAATAGGTAAAGTATTGCAGGCAAAGCCCGGCGCACCATTAACATTCATCAAAACAACCACCATAAATGAAACAGTTTTTGAAGGCGAATCGCACGATTGACCCACCTGAGTGGCCGGATAACCCCGCAGATAACGCACTTTTTTAGCCTGAATATGCGAGAATCGATAGGGCTATTGTACTTTAATTATTAAACTAAAACCCGCCACAATGCAACAGCAATGCGCATTGTAGGCTTAAAAACTACCAAAATTGAGCAGAAGTATTGGGTTAAAGCAATTATCGCAGAAAGTATATGAAAGTGTACAGAACCTGCCACACCTTTTTAGGGTTTCCATTGGCGATATAGACCAGGCTTGGGATGCTATTATTTACGGCGCATCAGGCAACGGTAAAACCAACTTTACTGTAATGCTGCTAAAGGCATTAATACAGGCAACGGAGTGCAAGGCTGAGTATATAAGCTATGAAGAGGGCCACGGTAAAACCATCCAAAAAACAATGATAGAGCGGCACAATATGCTGGAGGAGGTCGGCAACAAATTGGTGATCACCGAGCAGCTTAGTTTCCCCGAGCTGTTAAAGCGCATGAGCCGCAAGCAATCTGCTAAAATTTGGGTTATAGATAGCCTGCAGGCTGCAGGGTTCAATTATAGCCAATGCAAGCAGCTAAAGGAAAGTTTTGTAATGAGCCGCAAAAAGAAAATCATCATCTACATAAGCTGGTGCGAGGGCAGAGAGCCACAGGGCAGTTGTGCCAAAGCCGTAAAGTATTATGCCAATATAAAAATGCGGGTACAGGATCTGGTAATGTTTCCCACAAGCCGCTACGGTGGCAATGCTCCATTTGTAATATATGCGCCGGATGCTAAAAATAAGTGGGGCACAAAAGCCTTCGCCAAAATATTAAAGCAGATACCTGCCGAAACTAAAAAAACTTACAATGATAATACAACTGCTCCTCTGCCTGCCACTGTTGTTGCCGGTAGGGTTCTTAATATCGAAACTGCTTTGTAAATATATAAACCAACCAAATGATAAAGTTAGTAGAAGCGATGCCTGGCGATGAGTTCTATTTTGAAAGTGACCACAGCCGCATTTTCACAATGCTAAAATACATCACCCGCCCAAGCGGCCTTATTTACGCCTGCAGAATAATTGAACACGGCAAATTATACAGCATTTACATAAGCGCCTACCGCAATATAATTATTACAAAAAAAGCACCAGTACAGAAAAATTAAAATGGAACGCAACACAGCAACAACAATCAGCAGCCTGGCATTTGGTGATAGGTTTTACAAACCAAGCGATAAAAAGAAAGAAGTGTGGCAATATATAGCATACAAAAACCGCAGATACGATTGCAAAAGAGATAATGACCTGCACCCAACACCAATGCTGCCAGATACAAATGTGGTGTTTTTAAGGGGTGCGTAGAACGTGGAGGCTTGCCTTGCAGTGCAGGGAACAGATGCTTGTCAAGCCCAAATAACAACCGCAGCCAAATAGATAACGGCTGCACAAATTAAGAACTTCCCGCCCTGCATTGCGGCAAACCTAATGTTGTACGAATACTATTAATTAATTATAAACTGTCAAAAATGAAAGAAAGAGGTATAGTAATTATTGGAAGCGGAATAAGCTCTCCATTAATGTCAAAAATCATGGAAAATATACATTCTGAAACTATTGTAGTAGATGCAAAAACTACAGACCAAAGTCTTATGCCTTTTGTACAAGAGCCATTTGTTTTAAGCAATCCTTATTCTATTCAAAGTGTGGGAGGTCAAAGAAAGTTTATCTGTAAGGGTAAACACCAATACATAAAAGATACTAATAGTGAAAGTAAACTTAATGGTAATTGGGTATGTCAATGCGGTAGAGTATTGGGGACTTAGTTTTCGTACAACACGATAATTGTCGCTATTCAAAAAATTTCACCAATGTTAATCAATACAATACAACAACATTTAGATAAAAGAATACAGGCCGATGAGCTAAGTAATGATGATCTGGTGCAATTAATTGAACAGCTCGGCAGTTACTTAAATCTACAAACCATAACTGCGTACGCCAAACAAAATAAGATGAGTTACAACGGTGCAAAAAACTTCCGCAAGGTGGTTACACTCTTTGGTGAAAAATTTATAATTGATAACGAATAAAATAAAAAGCATGAACCGTTGTTACATAGCTGGGCAAATTACCGGCCTCGATGAAAAAGAATACATTTTAAATTTTGCAGAAGCAAAGCGAGAAGTAAAATGGCGTGGTTACGATCCGGTATCGCCGTTGGATCTCTTTCATAAAAAAGATTCTACCTGGGAAGATTATCTAAAGAAGGACATTGCCAGTTTACTTTATTGCGAAGCTGTTTATGCGCTCCGCAACTGGCAACAATCCAAAGGTGCAAAAATTGAAGTAAGCCTTGCCATGCAATTGAACATTCCAATCATTTATCAACCTTAAAAAATGCGCCGCTTCCACATTACCAACACCGAAAAGTTTACAGGCCAGGCAGAGCTCCTGTACAACGATAAAGAAACCCTCTGCGTAATTGATTGCAGCAATACCAATATGGATGAAACTACCATGCTTCATTTTAAAAATGCTGCACCAATAACCATTGCTAAAATTGAGCGGGCATTCTCCAAAAATACCACTGTTGTAGAGAGTAATTTTGAAATAACATTTGATAAGTTTTACAAAGATTACCCACTCAAACGCAATCGATTTAAGGGCGAAGCTGCATTTAATAAGCTGGATAAAACAGACCAGGTAAAAGCGTTCTTTTCCCTGCACGCCTATAAAAAATACCTCACCCGCAACCCATGGCTTTCCGCTATGATCAGCGACCGCTACCTTAAAGACCACGAATTTGAAACCGATTGGAATAAAATAAAATAAACATTATGCAAACAATCAACACCACTCCGGAGTTACTTAATAAAAATCAGCTAATGGCCTTTAATGCACTTATACATCGCCTGGGGCTTGTAGAGCATAAAGCCACAATGGTACAAGGTGCCACTAATGGCCGCACACAAAGCAGCAAAGAGTTATATAGTAACGAAGCCCGGGAGCTTATTATGCAACTCAACCTGCAGCAACTTAAAACAGATTCCAATGCTGATAAAATGCAACCAATGCGGGGTAAGATTATGTACTACGCCCACGAAATGAGGTGGACAAAAACCAACCCAACAGGCAAAACCGTTGCAGATGGTAAGCGCATAGATGAGTGGATGCTACACTTTAGTTATGGCAAAAAGAAATTAAATGCTTACAAGTATGCAGAATTGCCGAAATTGGTTTCACAATTTCAACAGGTGTATAAAGCCTTTTTAAAAAACGTATAAATACTATAAATCACACTCACAAAAACTATTTATGAAAAAATTAATTTTATTGCTTTTTATCGCAACCTTTTTATTTAGCTGCTCAAGTTCTGATAGCTCTGCGCCAGCTGTTGTCAATAATATTAAAACAGACAGTGCTGTTGCGCTTCTTAAAAAAGACAAATCTTTTGAAATAAAGGATGCAATGTTTGACAGCTCAATGCAAGTATTTAGGATTGCATTTACAAATAAAGACAATGTACTAAAGGAAAAAGATTACTCTACGCAATACTTTAAAAATACCTATCATCTGATGGATATAGCAGGTGTAAAGGGTATATATCTTTATGCTTACAAACCCAATAAATCTTTTGCTGCCAAACCAATATTTTGGGAGAGCACTTATTACACAGATTTTGCAGGCAGTAATTACAAATCTGATATTGAAAGCTATTTAGAAAAAGTTTTAAATGATAAAACGGGTCTTGAAATAATGGATGCAAAAATTTTGAACGATAACGGAGACCAAACCTTTACAACCAAAACTATTTTTAGAGCTAAAAACCCTTATGGCGCATTAATGCAACACACCATAATCTGCGATTTAGGATATAAAGAAGGAGAGGTTTCAATACCGTTCAACGTTAAATTAGATAAGTAACTTTAATGCAATATATTTTACTAGCCACTTACCTAGAGTGGCTTTTTTTATACCTATTAAAAAATTGCTTAAAATATTAGTATTCAGTATATTTGTGTTACTACTTATGCAGGCTACCATCAATAGAGGTTCTCGGTTACTTAATAGTTTACTCTTCGAAGAGGATATAAAGCCCGCCACGGCCGAAGTTTTTAAAAGTGGGCGCAATGCCTTACTTATTGCAGAAAGAGACAATTACCTGCTCCACAGAGCATATTACAAAACCAAAATACAACGTAAAAACTACCCCGATACTTTTGCAGAGCTTGGCGCCGAGCTTTGGATTACCAAACTACAAATTCAGAAAATAATACAATCAAAAGGCGATGAACTTTTACAAATAAAAAGGGATAAGCCTACCCTTGCACAACTTCAAAAAATGTGGCCACATGTAAAGTGGTAGATAAAAAAAAGACTGTTTAATTTTAATTTAAACAGTCTTTAGATTAAGTTGTTTTTTACATTGCCACCGTCCTGCTCACTTCATTCCATACTGTTCCGTCATACACAAGTTCAACAACAAATCTTTTAGCGGTAACTGTACCTGTATTTATTACAGCAGTAGTTCTATAATTGGTACCAAACGTAACAACAAAAGAGGTTACACCGGATGTGTTTACGATTATATAAGCTGTTTGCCCTGCCACACCACCGGTAGCATTTAATGTTAATGCTCCAGATGGTGTAACTGTAATAATTTTACTTGTCATAATTACAGATACAGTACCTGTAGCTGCGCTTGTAGCCGTAACGCCTGTTATACCACCGTTTGCAAATGGCAATACACCACTTACACCTACAAGGCTTGGCTGTAGGGCAACTACAATGTTACCGGCTTTATCTACTGCATTTACCTGTGCCTGTGTCTCAAACCCAAATAAAATAACAATAAAAAATAATACTTTCATAAAAGCTATTTAACCCAGTCAATAGTAATAGCATCACCAGCTGCAGCAGTTACAGTGCCTAAAGTAATACTACCAGCAGCGGCTGTTGTATAAGTTAAAGGCAGCAATACACCATTTCTAAAAAAATGATACATGCCGGGTGTTGCGGGTAAACCCGCTGCAGTAAAAATTGTTTGTGCTGCTGTAGCAGTAATCTCAACTCTACCTGTAGAAAACAGTGGTGCTGTACCTGCAGTAATGGCAGTTGTACGCCCTTTGCTGTCTACAGTTACAGAAGTGGGATAAGCAAATGTTCCTGCTGTACCAACCGCAGCAAGTGTTAATGCGGGTGAAATTGAGGATGTACCGGATGCGGTACCTGTTACATCACCGCTTGCGGTAAAGGTTAATCCTAAAAAGGAAAACACACCTGTAGTATTGTTATACTGAATAGGTGCAGTTGCAGAAAGTGCAGTAAGATTTAAATAGTTTCTGCTCTGTAAATAGGTTGGCGTAACATAATTATTTGCACCTGCTCCGCCAATACTATCCTGTTTAGATACCAGCGCACTTGATGCTAATACAGCACTTTTTTTAGCACCTACCTCATCTACAATAGATCCGGTTACAATTTGAGCATTGCCTACATAAGCTGTAAGAATAATCATCAAAGAAAATAATAATTTTTTCATTTTTTTTTTTGGTTTTTTGTTTTTTTATAATTGTTGTAAAATGTTTATTATATCGCCCGCATCTATAGTAGGCACAAGTTGTATTTGTAAACTATTTGGTGTGGTAAAATTTATTGCTATACCATTCCTAAATACCATAATGGTAGTAAATCTTGTAATTGGCCGAACGGTGTTGTAAACCTGTTGCCCGGCAGTTGCTGTTATTAATGTTTTTGTAAAAGCTAAATCACTTGTTTGGATGTTACTTGCAGCTGCAAAAATTGGTAATCCGTTTGCATCAAAAGATGTAATAAATGTTATATCAGATCTTAATATTGTACTCATAACAATATTGGGTACCGGTCTGGCTACATGTTGCTTGCCTGCATCGTACACGCTATTATCAATATAAGTGCTGTCAAACCCTAATACACGCACCCTAATATTATCAGTTCTGTTTTCTGTTGTAGCTGTGCTCCGCAGCAGTTTACTACCCATTGGTTTGCCGTTGGTATCGTAAGGTTGCCAGCAGTGCAGGGCCTCAAATATGCTCTGCTCTACATCAAAGTATTGTAATGCAAGCGCCTTATATTGTTGTGGGGTTTCAGCATTGGTACTGCTAAAAGGCGTAAATCCAATGCGTATTTGCACATGCACAGTAGCTTCCTGCCTGCTGCCTGCAAGCCCGCTATATTGGGCATTGGTAAATTCTACCAGCACACACGGAAATAGCACTGGAGGCCTAAAGCCTTCCCTGTAATTTTCCATTTGCCCAAAATCAATATCCACCCACTTTACAAGTGCGCATTGTGTTATTAAATGATTTTGAATTGCTGTAAAAAGCTGAGAAAAATAAGAGTTCATTATACTAAATATTATATTCTAAAAGCTTTCATTATATCGGCTGTTATTTGCCGTTCAATTTGCTTGCTCATTATAGCACTATCGCCCATAAACTGCCGGCGTGGCATGTTCATACGCATAGTGTGCGCCCTCACATTACTGCTGCCGCTAATGCTTTTCATTGTGCGCATGCCCTCCTTACCACTTTTTAATATTTTACCGCTGCCTACTTTTTGGCTGCTAAAGCGGTTTCGGGTATGCTCCCGCACGCTTACCGTTCCTTTAAAACCTTCGTTATGTACTTTGGCATAAGGCACATCGCTGCCAATTGTAACTGTGGTGGGCGTTATACTTGTAATGCGCAAACTCCGCCTGAGCCTGCCGCTGCCCTTACCCACTAATACAGCCCTGTTGCTATCCTTATTGCCTTTGCGTTGTTTCCAGGGCATACTGCTATTGTCCAGCCACGCCTGCCGGTTAAAGCTGTCTACAAAAAACTTTAACGCCATTTTACCGGCTACACCTGCTGCAGCTATTATTATTGGTTTTAAACGTTGCTCAATAATGGCCATTCGGTTATTACTCATCATCTATATTTTCTGCATTATTTAAAATACTTTTTGGGCAATCTTTATAATATGCACTGCCTTTAGGGAAAACCAATCCGTCTTTTGCCAAATTTGTTTGAAACATTTTAGGAATATCAACACCGGGTACCGATCCTTTTGCTGTAGCCGTTTTGCTGCCTACTGCCTCGGTAACCGAGCTGCGGCAATTAAAATGGTTTGGCGGGTAATTTATGTTCCAAAAAGAATCATTAGCAGGCAAAATAGTACCGTTTAAAGGCTCACATATTTCGGTAGTGCTGCCATCCATTACGGCTTCAAATTCCATTAATACTTCTTCGCCATTGGCGGTAATATCTGCCCATTTGCTTGCCATTTGGCTGCTGGCTACAGCAAGGTTATACTCGCTGCGCTGCCAGGTGCTTACAAATAAATCTGTAACTTCTGCAGCTGCGGTTCTAAACTCTGAAAACGTGCGCAGCTTATTATCGTCATTTACCAATGCTCCGGTAAGCGCCTTCATTTGCGTGTAGGTTTTGGCGGCGCTAAACTGATATACGCTGGTTCGTAATTTCTCAATCATTTTAGTATCGGCAGCATTATAATCTGCGGTGTGTTTGCCATAGCCTTCCATCATTGCTTTTGCAAAGGATTTTGCATAATGCAACTGCATCTTCTTATCCAGTTTTTTCGGCAATCCTTTTTCTTTCCATACTTTTTTAATGAGTGCATCTGCTGCATCTTCATCGCCTGCTAACTTCCAGTTATTATTGCTTATCAGCTCGCAACCACAGCCTTTATAATCGGCTGCAATTGTGGCTTTAAAATCAGTAAAGTTTAATGCGGCCTGCCCCCTAATGCTGTCAATCAGCGGTTGGGGGCTTGGGCGAAAAAATCAGCCATGTAAAGCCTGAACTGCTCAAAGGTGGTTAGCTTTTTATCTCCTTCCTTTTCCTTTGGACTGGCTTTTTTCTCAGGGGCAGTTTCTGCAGGTGGCTCCTCCACAGTTTTAGCAACCACTTTGCCATTGCTTTCGCTTGCTGTATTTTTAACGGCTTCAATTTTCGCTTTTAATACATCATAATCTTCCGGCTTTGGCACACCGCTTATTTCATAAATATAATCATCGGCTACCGGCGTACCCAGCAATTTCATACTCTGTACAACCTGTAACTGTTTAATAGTTTCATCAGCGTACTGGTCTTCATTTATTGCAAATTCACCTTCACTGCTAGGGTAGCCAAGGTTAAATAAAAGAGGTTTTATTTTATCATTCAAAACTTTAAGCACCCTTTTCTTATCGGCGTTATAAGCAATGGTATCTGTTTGCGCATGTACTGCACTTTGGGCATACCCGCTGCTTTCGCTGCTGCTGGTGGTTTCTGTACTTCCTAATATGCGTATGGATAACATTTCATCGCAATATTTTACAAGGGTTTCATGCGTTTTTCCGTTAGGGTTTGTTTTAATATCGTGGAGCGTTACCTTGGCTCCATCCGGTAAAATAATATAAGGAGCGCTTGCCATTTCTTTGGCACTTTGTTCAAGCTCTGCCTTTTCTGTAGGGTTATAACCGGAGTAGGTATACTCTCGCAACGGTTGCCCAAATAGCTGTACAAATAAGGCCCAATCACTAACTGCACCTTTTTTTAAAAGGACATAGGGTACCACCTGCATCAAAACTCCTAGGTCTTTTGGCTCTCCTATTTCAGCACAAAAATTAACGTAGGGCATTTCTCTGTAGGCAATACCTCTATCTCCCAATGCATTGTATTGCGGCTGTCCGCTATCGCCAATATTTACTACGGGCGCATCGTATTGTTCTTTTACTATTATACCGGCTTCAGGGTGTATATGTTTACGAGGCGTGCAATAAACCACCAGCTCTTCAATTGATTTTCCAAATACCGTTTTCTTTTCTTTAGCAAGCTCCAGCACACTTATACCATATTTTGTGGTATTCATTATTTCTTTCAGCAGCATTTCAAAGGCCGGGCAGCTTATCAGTTCCTGCATCCCTTCTACTTTTTCACCATCTTTATTAAACATCCAGTTTAACGTCGTTATTTTATCTACTCTTTTTTCCCACTGCCTGGCAAGTACAGGATCAAGTTCTACATCTGCATATAAATCGTACAACGCTACCCGGTTGGGCGTGTACATTAACTCTGCACTGTTAATGGCATTGCGCCAATCATCCACATTAAACTGCGTGCGGTATGGCGGCCTTGCCACAATATGCTGCGTTATATTTATTGGCTGATTGCTGTCTTCTGTTTTAGCAGCACTGTTGTTATTATCCATGTATAAAAAATATTAAAAGTATCCTGAGTTTCTTTTACGTGCATTGCCCCAAATGGCGGTATTTAAACTGCTGCTATTGTTAGGGTCGAGCGGGTCTACGGTTATAAGCAATGGAGGTAATCCAACTGGGTTCATTATTCCTTTTTGTATATCTCTTAACCGGTGTATAGCCATTTGATAGCGCTCTAACCTTAATGCCATATCAATGTTTGGGTTTGCCAATTGTATATAATGCCAAATGGCGCAATCTTTTGTATAAAGTAAAATAATGCTGTTGCGGGCTGCACCCACGGCAGCAAAAATAGCGGGCACGTCGTACCTGGTAAGGTAGCTGCCAACTTCCGCAATAGCTGCATCAATTGCAGTTTGTAAAATGGTATCATCAGCCCTGCCTACCACTGCAATAATTTCAGCGTATAAGTGGCTTTTTAATTCTGCAACCGGAATAAATGTTGTGTTCATTTTAAAGATATTTTAAAGCCTGTTTAAACGGGATTTTCCCATGCTTACATTTTTAAAATTGTGTATCGTTTTTTGGTCAATAATAAACTTGCCACCTTCCACGGCATCAGGCCCATCATCGTGTGTTCTTTTATTGCCGTATTCAAGGGCTATAAATTGCCCCGATAAAACCTTCATGCTTGGGTTTTCTTTTTCCTTTTCATTTAACCAAAGTTTGCCTGTTCTATTAAGTGGTTCCAAAGCACTTTCTATTCGGGTAAGTTTGTCACCCTTTGCCCTTGCATCCGGCGTAATTATTATTTTGCTGCTCAAAGCTTTCAACATGCTTTGTATTTCATTGCGAATAATATCCTGCATAAAGTTTTCTTCAGCAATCCAAAATACAGGTACTCTACCGTCTACATACTTTTCAATATCTACCAATCCGGCTGCAAGTTGTGCAGTCGTTCCCTGTACTAAAAATGCTTTTAAAACATGGTATTCATCTTTGTATTTGCCCATTAAAACCGAGGCTTTAAAATCGTTCTTGGGTCCGCCTTTATAACTTAAATCTATATAGTTTACCAAAAATTTATATTCAGCAATGGGCCTGCAATCTTTATAATACATTTCTGTAAAAATGCCTCCTTCGCTTACCGGATTATTATAGTATTCTTTTTGCTGGCTGCTGTAACTTTTTTGGCTCAGCACCCGCTCAATATCTGCCTCAGTGTTTTTTTGTGGCCAGCTGCTAAAGTTGTTTGCATCTCTAATATTTACAATATCGGTATGGTCTGCAAACTGCTGTGCACGAACCACGCAGCAATCTTTGGCAATAATATTTCCGCAAAAAAGTATGGTTGTATTTTTTGAGATAGACCTCACACCAATGGCTGCATCTTCTATCCAATCCCAACGTTTTTTTATAATGGCTGTATTTCGGCAATCCTCATCTGTATCCAAATCATCAAATAAAATTACATCAGGTCTTACCTCTTCGTTCTTGCTTCCCCGTGGGCTTTGCCCGGCTCCAAGGGCTTTAAATTTTACGCCGCCTTTGGTTATAAAATCGCCACTGCTCCATTTTCCAAAACGCTCCTGTATGCCATAATCATTTATAAGCCGGGGGTTGCTGTCTAACTGTATTCTGTAAGGCTCCAGCAGCACTTCTGCATTATCGTAGTTATTGCTGATAAGCATAACATACTTTTTTTTACCTGTTAAAACGAGATATAAAACTTCAAACATTGTACGGGTACTTTTTGCGAGCTCACGGCTCCAGCTGCGTACTTCGTACCATTCCAAATTATTTAAAATTCGTTTGGTAGCGGCTTTGTGAAACCCTGCGGGTTCTGCATAAGCATATTTAGGAAAGTAGTATTTAAACCAATCTTCGGGGTTGGCTTCCAGTTTTTTATTGCGCAGTCTTCGTTGCTCAATGCTCTCTGTTAAGTCAATTGGCGTACTGGCTTTTATGGAATCTCTAAATTCATCCCACTGTATTGATATTTGTTTTTTGGTTAACTCAGCCACGGCTTCTTAATTTTTCTTTTAAAAAACTATCAACATAATCAACCACTTCTTTAGCCTTATCAAAGTCAACTTTTTGTACATGCTGTATCAGCCCTTTGCATACTTCAAAAATCTGCCCTACGCTGGTTTCTATTTCTAAATTTCTTATAGCTGCGGAAAGTTTTAAAATAGCATCACCATCCTTACTGTCTGCTATGCCGCCTTTGGCTTTGATGGCGTTTTTTGTATTTTCAAAAATCAAATACATATCAACCAATATATCTTCACGGGTATTGTACAGGCTTCTTTTTTTGCTTACCCATCCATCTTCTTCCTTCCATTTGCTAATGGTTTTTTCGCTGATAGCTACTTTTTCGCCAATAGCTTTTTGGGTAAGTGTGCCCTCTTTAAAGAGTAGCCATGCATAGTCTTTTTTCTCTTTATTCGTAAGCGCCATTAACTATTTATTTATTCAAAGCTGCCATTTTTTGAGCCTGTTTTTTTTGGGCGTTTGCATGATGGTACATATAAAAAATAATGAAGCAGCAAAACGGAAACTATGCGCTATTACTGATTTGCAGGCGTTTTTTTTGCCCGTTATGTTTGTGTTATAAAAGCGTAACAAAGGGCATGGCAAAACTTAATCTGGATTTTGTGTTGATTGATGAAAGTGTGGTGATGAATGGGTTTCGCACATTAATGAGCGGTGCCAAGTTAGAGGCTTTTATTGCCAACCCTGTAATGCTGTACATGCATAAGCGGGAAAACGATGAAGAAGTTTTTTTACCCATTGGCCGCTGGTATGAGATCCGTATAGAAGGCAAGAAATTAATGGCAAAGCCTGACTTTGATGAGAGCGATGAGTTTGCAGTTAAGGTACAGGGCAAAGTAAAAAACGGTTATTTAAATGCCGCCAGTATTTGGCTTGAGCCGATGGCAGTGAGCAACGATGATAAACTAAAGCTTGCCGGGCAAATAGGGCCAACAATAACAGAATGGGGTGTTTTAGAAGCAAGTATTGTTGATATACCCAATTGCAAAAATGCCCTTGCTATAAGAGATGCCGCCGGGCATGTATTGAAACTTAGCATTGAAAGTGAGATGCTGTACGCACTAAACAATTTTACACAAAAAAATAAAATACAAAATATGGATTTGAAACTAGCCGCAGTAAAAATTGGCTTAGCCGATACTGCAACAGAAGCCGAATATTTTACAAAATTATCTGTACTTACAGAGAAGGCTGCAAAGGCAGACGAGTATAAGCTTACAGCAGAAACTGCACAGGCATTGGTAGTAACAATGAAAGCAGAGGCAGCAACCAAAGAAGTTTTGCTTTTTGTTGAAAAAGCCATTGAAGACAAAAAAATATTAGCTCCGCAAAAAGAGCAGTTTTTAAAATTAGCTGCTGCTGATTTTGAAAGTGTAAAAACATTGATAGATGGTATGCAGCCATACAGCAGCGTGCAAAACCAACTGGCAGGCGAAGGGGCAGAAGAGGCGCAAATGAAAGCTACGCTTGTAACTGAGTTAATGAAAAAGCCAGCACAGGAGCTTTTTGAAAGCGATGGTATGGACCAGTTAAAGGCTGCAAGCTTGCCACATTTTAAACTAAAGTACAAAGAGCTTACCGGCAAAGATTACGCAGAAGAAAAAGCGTAATTCAACAAATAACAACCAACTATTTTATAAAAAACCGAAAAGAAAAACAAGAGAGATGAAAAAAATACTAAGCGTATTATTTGTAACGGCAATTGCAGCAACTGTTTTATTTGCCAATGTACCGGTGGAAATTAAAGTACCCATGCTGTTATTGGCAGGTATTTTAATACAGGGTTTTGTAATTGCCCCATCATTTACCAGCAACCATTTAAACATGGGGTTGGATGTGGAGATGTGGAAAAAATACATCATCACCAAGCTTTTAAAAGACAATGCTTTTTTAAGTAAAAGCCGTGATGACAGCGGTATGGTGCTTGGCGGTAAAGTGGTACATATACCACAAGCCGGTGTAGACCCAGTGGTTGTAAAAAACCGTAATGTTTTTCCTGCAGTTAGTGTAAGGCGTATAGATACAGACAAAACGTATGTGTTAGAAAGCTACAGCACAGATCCTACGCACATCCCGTTTGAAGAATTGCAAACAATTTCGTACAATAAATTAGACAGTATTTTAGGTCGTCATATAGTAGCCTTGGGCGATATAGTAAGCCAGGATATTTTGCGCAAATGGGCAGCAGGTGTAACCGGTGCAAATGTATTGCGTACCACAGGCGGTGCAGGGGCTAATACTAAAGCTGGTATTGGCGGACAAACAGGTACCCGCAAAACTTTTGACCAGGGCGATTTGATTGCGGCAATGACTGCATTGAATGTGCAAAATGTGCCAAAAAAAGGGCGTTTATGTTTGATGGATTCAAACATGTTAGATGATTTTTACCGCAGCTTAACTGCAACGCAGTTTAACGCTTTTAACCAGTTTGCAAATAACGTAGATGGCATCGTTGGCCGCTTACACGGCTTCGATATTATGGAGCGTAGCGATGTATTGGTTTACGATACCACCGCTACTACAGTAGGCGCAGTGGGAGCCGTAATGGGAGCAACGGATAACTACGCAGCATTGTGCTGGCATCCTGATGTGGTAACCCGTGCGGTAGGCGAAATAAAGCCCTTTCAGCAAAAAGACAGCCCTACAATGTACGGCGATATATACAGCATGTTGGTACGTTTTGGCGGTAGCCAGGAGCGTGCAACCGGCGAGGGTGTAATTACCATTGTGCAGGGATAGAATTTTTTAAAAACCTATGAAAAATCGCTGGGTGTGGTGATTGTGAAAAAGGCTGCTCTGCGTGAGTGGAGCAGCTAATTTAGAAAGGCATGGCACAGAATACATTTATTGAAAAAGTACACACCACATTGCTCGCTTTATGCCTAACAGTAATAACATTCTGTGCCCACACATTGTGGGAGATGAATATGAAGCTTGCGAAAAATGATGAGGTAGATAGTAGACAGGATGCGGCTATAGTAAACTTAACAATTCTCGTAAGCCAGGGGCAGGGCAACAACGAAAGCAATGCCAACAGGATTACTTATTTGGAAGCAATATTACCGGAGCGCATAAAAATTAAACATAAATAAATGAAAAAAATTATCAATTGGATCATGGCTATTTTTAACCGTACCCGTGTCTACGTTTTAAAATATGTACAGCCATCAGTGGCATTGGTTGAAAACCTTAAAACAGCCATGGACAGCAGCCTTGTTGATTTATTAACGGCTGTAATACCCGGCAATTTAGATGATGTTATTGTAGCAAAAATGCGCCAGTACTTACCTATAATATTGCAGGATTTAAAGATTGCCGAAAAATGTGCAAGCCTTACTGACCCCAACGAAATTTTAAAATGTGCATTAGAAGCACTAAAGACTTACGACACAAAGAGCCAGTATGTATATCTCGCAGGTATTGCCCAAAAGCTTACCGATGCACTTGCAGACGGCAAGTTAAGCTGGAGCGAAATTGTAAGTATGGTGGAATATACATACCAGCAAAACTTTAAAAAAGGATGAGCATAAAGGCAGCAGCTTTAAAAATTGCTACCTCACAGCTTGGCGTGCAGGAAGTACCAAGGGGAAGCAATGACGGGCCCGAAGTGAGCCAGTATTTGCGAGCTGTAGGTTTGGAGCCCGGCTACGCATGGTGTATGGCTTTTGTTTACTGGGCAGTTGGTAAAGCAGCAGCACAGGCAGGTGTACAAAACCCACTTATAAAAACAGGCGGCGTGGCAGTGCAGATGAATAAAACAACCCTGCCAAAACTTAGCGTAAACAGTAAAGCGATAGCCCCCGGAGATGTATTTATAATGGAGTTTAAAAGTGGGTTTGGGCATACAGGTTTTGTAAAAGAAATAAAAGGCGACAGCATTACAACCATAGAAGGCAATACCAATAGCGATGGCAGCAGAGAAGGGTATGAAGTGGCTAGCCGTACAAGAAAATTAGTATCATTTAAAGGTTTTATACAAATACCATAATCAAAAAAAACACAACGAGATGAAAAAAATAGCAATACCATTTTTTGAGACTTATCCAGCAGTAAATGAATTTTATTTTACTACAGATGGGCAGGCATTTTTTAATGCAAAAGATGCTGAAAACCACGCACAGAGCTTGGGTAAAGCCAACGAAGCTGTAGAATGTGTAAAAAGAGAAGAAGAGACTGTCAGTGATAATGAATTAACCGAAGCTGAAATTTTAAAGGCTAAAGAAGATGCAGATTTTGCAGCTGAATTAGCAGCTGAGGAAGCAAAAAAAGAGGCAGCGAATACTAAAAAATAATTACAAATAATTAATACAACTATTATGGCACGTCCGGGTGTAAATATCTCTTTAATGAATGGGCAGCTTGGCTTACAGGGCCCAAGTACCAACGGCGTAACTGCCCTGGTAATAGCGAGCCCTGCTGCACCAACAGCGGGCTACGGCTTTGCTTTTATTGTAAAGACAAAAGCCAGTGTTTTATTGGCCTTTGCCGATCCGTTAAATGTAGATGTGGTAACTGCTTTAAACCTTGGGTTTTTTGCTGAGGCACCCGAAGGTACCGTACTTAGCATTGTGTGTATGGCGCAAACCACGCCACTGGCAACATTGGCAGCAGCTGCTAATGTAGAAAAAGCATTGAACGCAGCTGGCGGTAAAGCTCGATTGGTGGGCGTTGTAAAGTTTCCCGCTGTTGGTTATGTGCCGGTAGTAACTAATGGGTTTGATGCGGATGTGCATACAGCAGTGCCTGTATTGCAAACATTAGCAGAAACCTGGTTGGCTGCTAAAAAACCATTTAGGTTTTTTGTACAGGGGTTTGCATGCGATGGCAATGATGTAACTGCTAAAGATTACAGTACCACGCAAAACCGAAACGGATCTGTTGTAGCGGCCGAAATAAATGGCAGCAGCGCAATTGCTATGCTTTTGGTAATGGGCAGAGCCGCACAGGTATCTCCGCAAAGAAATATAGGGCGTGTAAAAAATGGCAGCCTGTTGGTAGCGCAAGCTGCGGTATTAACAATAGGTACAAAAGATATAAATACAATTACCGGTGCTGCACTTAATAATTATTGGGATAAGCGCTACATAACCATCGAAAACAATAGCGTTGCAGCTGGCTTTATTATAACAGACGATAACAGCTTAACTGCGGTTACAGATGATTATAACAACCTGCGCAATGGGCGTGTAATAGACAATGGCGTTCGTGTAGCATTTGCTACCTACTATAATGAGTTAAAAGATGATGTGGATGTAGATGGTACAGGCAGAATGGCATTGGTAGCAGAAAAGGCATTAGAAACTGCCATTGAAACAAATATTGATAATGCAATGCGTGAGCAGTTGAGCAAAAAAGATGATGGCACAGCAGATGTGCATTGCGCTGTAAACCCTGACTATGACAGTAACATAGCCCTATATAATCAAAACGGCATTAGTGCTGCACCCAATTTTAATTTGGTGCAAACAGGCACAGTTTATTTGTTTATAAAAATGAAACCAAAAGGCTGTTTAAAGTACATCAATGCATTTATTGGGTTTGTAGCAACATCTTAACAGCACTAAATAACAAAAATAAAATAACCAACAATGGGATTAAATATTAATAGCCGGGAGTTTGAATTTGCCGATATAAAACTGCAACTATTGGGTGCAGAAATAAGCGGCCTGCGTGGCATAAGCTACAAAAAAACGCAGGAAAAAGAATTGGTGTACGGCGCAGGTAACAGGCCCAAAGGCATACAGCGTGGCAATAAAAAGTTTGACGGCAGCCTTATGTTGTTGAAAAGCGATTTTGATATGCTAAACCGGGTAGTTCGTGCCAAAGGGTATGCAGATATTACTGAAGTGCCCGGTAGATTAATTAATATAACTATTGTGTACCAGGCCGAAGGAGAGCCAATAATACAAACCGATACGCTCGTGAATGTTGAGTTTATGGATTATGAAGACGGTATGAAGCAAAACGAAAAACACAAAGAAATTACCCTTCCTTTTATTTGCTTAAACATTATTAAAGCGTAAAGTAAGCCTCTCCTAACTTCCCCGGAGGGAAGGGGAAAATTAAAACACATTAAAACCCAGCAAAAATGAGCAACAAAAACAAATTGAGTGGTCAAGCATCTGCAGAACAGATTGCTGAATGGAAAGCAAAACACGGTAAAATATTCGCTTACGAAGTGGATGATAAAGTTTGCTACCTGCGCACTGTTGATCGCAACAGCTATGCACTTGGTGCAAGTAAAGTGACAACAAGCCCAGCAAAATTTAATGAAGTAATTATTGAAAACATTTGGCTTGGTGGTGATGAAGCTTTGAAAAAAGAAGATAGTTATTATTTCGGGTTAAGTGAGTTTGTTGATGAGTTGATGAACAAAAAAAAAGGGAGCTTAACGGAATTGTAAAAGCTTTTAGCGGCGAATTTTCTGACAATCCGATAAGGTATAAAAATGTACAGATGATGTACTATTTATGCTTACCGAAAACAGAAATAGAAAACATGGATGATGAAGAGTGGTGCGAAACTTATGCCATTTTAGAAGATATTAGAAAAGCAGAAGCAAAAGCAAGCCAACAATAAAAAGGCTTGCTTTTGTTTTAAGACCCTCCTAGGGAAAAACGAAGATTTATAAATGAATGCACTTGAATTTATATTGAAGCTTACTGACAGGTTTACACCTGCCATGACCCATGCTACAGCAATAGCGGGGACAGAAGCCAGTAAAATTAAAGCGCAGTTTGATAAAATAGGCACAGGCGGCAAACAGATGGCTGCAAGTGTAGATGAGCTGCGAAGCAGGCTAAACGCCATTAACAGCGTAAAGTTTGGCACTACGAGTGCAGCTCAGTTTCACCATGCAGAAGCTGCAGCCAAGCAGCTTGAAAAAGAAATAGATAAAATAATAGGTAAAGAAAAACACATTGGCGAAGGAGGAGGGGGCGGTGGTTTTTTAAAGACAGCCTTTGCCATGGCCGGTGGTAATATGATTACAGGTGCGCTATCGCACGCAGGGGAGTTTATAAAAGAAGGCATGGAAAAGGCACACACCCGTGAGCTGTTAAATGTAAAGATTGGCGCCAACTTAAAATCGGCAGGTGGGCAGAGCGGCATACAGCAGGAAGAACTGGATAAGTGGAGCAGCAGCCTAGGTGCAAAAATACACGCCAGCAAAAACGAGATAATGGATATGCAAAGCCAGTTGCTCACATTCCCTGCAATAACTAAACCGGTGTTTGAGCGATCAATGGGTTTGATAGCCGATATAGCCAAACAAACCGGGCATGGTCTAAACGAAACCTCTATTATGTTTGGTAAGGCGTTTTCATCGCCTGCAGAAGGCTTGCAAAAAATGCAGCGGTACGGTGTAATATTAACCGACCAAGAAAAAGCACGTATAACCAAATTGCAGGAAAGCGGCAACCTGATTGGCGCACAAAAAAGTATGTTGGATGCTATTGCGCATAGTGGTTATGCAGGCGTGGCCGAAGCCATGTTTAAAGCTGATAAGGCAGCGCAGTTTAGTAAAGTAATGGGCAAACTGCAGGTACAGATTGGCGGTTTTGCCCTCGCAATGAAGGAGCATTTAATGGATGCATTTATGGCTGTTGCCAATGCTATAAAAAATGTGGTTCATTGGGTAAGTGAACATAGGGTTGGTCTTATACTTTTAGGAATAACAATAGCTGCATTAACAATAGGATACAAAGCTCACATAGCAATACAGAAATTAGCAGTGTTTTGGCAAATCGAAAATAGAGCGTCAATTCTATTATCAACTGCGGCGGCAAAAGTGAAAGTGTTTTGGGATAATATGATGACAGGTGCAAGTGCTAAACTAATGTGGCAAATGATAAAAACAAATTTAGCTTTTTTAGCAAATCCCGTTTTCATAGTTGTAGCAGGCATAATAGTTTTAGTAGCTGCAATCATCGGCTGTGTTCGTTATGTAAAAGGATGGGGCGAGGCCTGGGATCATACCGTAAAATTTATGAAGGGCGTTTTTTCCATTTTTGTGGAGACTACAAAATTGATGTGGTTAAATTTTGCAGATGGTTTTATGAGTGGTTTAGAATTGATAGAAAAAGGCTGGTACAAATTAAAGAGCCTTTGGGATGCTGAAGGTGCAGCAGCCGGGCTTGCAAAAATAAATGATACACAAGCTGCACGAGCTGCAGAAATAGCAAAGCAAAAAGGCGTGGTAGGTGAGGCCATTGTAAATACTTTAAAAGAAGGAAAAGCAGTGCTTAACAGTTTTAGCATAGATCATGGAGCCTTAGCACGAGATAAAGCAGGATTGAAAAACGCATTTGGGCTCGGCAAACACCACGAGGGTGGCGCTAATCCTTTAAATGCAAATGGCGAAGGTATGCCGGGTGGTGAAACCGCCGATGGAGATGGTAAAGCAGCCAAAGACAAAGCCGATAAAATAAATGCCACCGGCCAAAAAAGTGTAATAATTACAATAGGCAAACAAATTGAAAAATTAGAAATACATGTGATGAATGGCATGGAAGCAGCGCAAGCCATAGAGGATAATGTAAGGGAAGCCATGCGCAGGGTAATGTATAGTTTAAATGGTGTAACACAATAAACCCCTCCTAATTTCCCCAGAGGGAAGGGATTAAAGAAGCGAATAATTATGGAATTTGATGTAAAAGATATTTTTAGAAAAGCGTTTGGGTACGAAGCACCCAAAGACTTTACTGTAGCACAAGCGCAGCCAAAGGTAGAGCGCAGCAGCCTGGGGCAGCCCTATTATAAAGAAGATGCACTTGGGCGGGAGTTTTTTTTACCTGTGGAAATAGATGGGTTTTTAGTACCGTTTGCTGTAATAAGTGTTACGGCTAAAAAAACGATTGTAAGCACGGCTATGCCTGAACGTGGTGGCACTGTAAAGGAGCTTATCAGTATTGATGATTATGCAATAAATATTAAAGGCATTTTATTACAGGAGAATTTTCCTGAAGCAGAAATAAGACAGGTACAAAATATTTTTTTAAAAAATAAAAGTGTAGCCCTGCGTAGTGTACTTACCGATATCTTTTTAAACGGAGAGTTTGAGCACAAAGTGGTAATTAAAACCATTAAATGGAATGCTACAAGTGGTGTAGAGCATGCTAAGCCTTTTGAAATAGAATGCGAAAGCGATATGATTTTTGTTTTAGATGCTGGTGATTTGACCGGGCCTATAAAATTTAGTGTTTAATGTTTGTACTTAATTCAGATATAACAATTGGGCAGTTTAAAAAAGTGAAGCCACATGAGGTAAAAATTACCAAGAGCGTGCAGGAGTATGTGGATAAAGCTGTTATACACTTACCTGCTACAGCAAGGCTACAAAGAGCAGGTGAAGTAATAACAGAAAGCGCAGATACAGCAAAGCAGTTTACGGAAGGAGACTTTGTAAAAATTGATTTAGGATACAATGGCAAAATGGTAAATGAATTTACGGGCTTTGTAAGCCGCATAAATTTTAAAACACCTATTGAAGTTGAGTGTGAAGGATATAGTTATTTATTGCGTAAAAAGCAATATTTAAAGGTTTTTAAAAATACAAAGCTTATTGATATTCTTACTTATTTAACGGTGGGTACAGAAATAACAATTGATAAAAAGCATGTGAGTGATCTTGAAATAACAAAGCTTGTTTTGCAAAAAAATACCGGTACCGAAGCGTTGGAAGCCATTAAAAAAATGCTGAATAATTTGGTGCAGATTTATTTTAAAGGTGCTGTTTTACATGCAGAATTATTTCCGGTAGTACCGTTAAAAAATACAGCTTATTATAAGTTGGGCTGGAACGTTGCAAAAGATGAGAGCTTAAAACTGAAGGAGCCAAAAAATGAAGATATAACGATTGTGTATAAACATACATCAGTAGATGGCACAAGGGTGGAAGGCACACATAAATTAAAACAGATAGTAACCAAAGGAAAGGCTGCTGGCGATGGCGAAAATAAAGAAGTAAAAAGCAGTATTAAAGATGTAGATACTTTGACAAAGCTTGCAAAAGCAGATGCCAATAAAACAAGCTACAAAGGTTTTGAAGGAAAATTAAAAACATTTTTACAACCCTACTGTGAACCAGCATGGCGGGCAAGTATTACCGATACTAAATACCCGGAGCGATCTGGTATTTACTTGGTAGAAAGTATTGAAGTAACCTACGGCATGGCCGGTGCCAGGCGCACCATCGGAATAGGAATAAAATTATAATGGGAAAAGTAAATGACGATATAAAAGAACAACTTGGCAAGTTTGCCGCAGAGCGTGGCCCATCTACCATTATTAATGCAACGGTTGTTTATGTAGATGAAACAAACAGCAGCGTAACAGTAAAATTGGATAGTGGGCTGGAGTTGGATGATGTGCGTTTGCGGTCTGTGATAAAAGCAGGCAACAAAGTGGTTTTGCTTCCTGCAGTAGGAACAAATATTTTGATTGGAAAGATTGAGGGCAGCGATGATTACGTGGTGATAGCAGTTGAGGAAATTGATAAGATCGTTTACATAGTTGGTACTGTAAAATTTGAAGTGGATGCAAATGGGATCTTAATTCAAAAAGGAACGGAGACTTTTAAGAAAATTGTTGATGACCTGATTGCGCAAATAAAATTAATAGTGGTACCGACAAATGTGGGGCCGAGCGGCAACCCATTAAATGCACTAGCATTTGATGCAATACAAACGAGAGCAGATAATTTATTTAGATAATGGCATTAAATAAAACAGCATTAAAAGCGGGCATACAGGGATTGTTAACAGATTTGTTTGATAACAATGCAAACCTTACCACAGCACAGGCCCGGGAAAAATATGCAACAGATTTAAGCAACTTAATTGATGCTTTTGTAAAAACAGGATTGGTAAGTGTAACTACTACCGGTACAGCAACTGCCCAGGCAGGTACGGGTGCAATAACATAAGCCTCCCCTAACCCTTCCCGACGAGGGGAAAAAGAAAGAAAATGAAAGATTTTTTATTAGATATAGATAATGATCTGCAATGTGCAAATGGTGATTTTGTAACCGGTGAAAGTACGGTGCAACATCAAAATCTTTTGTTGATCAGCAGCAAGGGCGCATGGAAAGAAAACCCAACGGTGGGTGTAGGAGCTGCAGGGTTTTTAAAAGATGAAGATGTGAATGGGCTGCTTGCAGAAATAAAACAGGAATTTGAAAAAGACGGTATGAAGGTAAATAATATTGAGTACAGGAATGATAAAATAACAACGGATGCCAATTATTAAACGACATGAAAACTTTGCTGATTTTGTTTCCATCTACCTGGGAACAATGAATGCGTTGTTTGATGTTGCCAATAAAAATGGTGCGGCGATAACTGATGATTATACAGGCGGTGAGGTATTGGAAATTGTACCGTTTGCAACATTGCCAGCAGTGCCTGCTGTTTATGTAGCTCCTTACTTACCGGATACAACAGCTAAAGAATTAAAGAAGCGGCAAAACAACACAGATTTTGTTTGCCAGCATTTTGGAACGCTGGAGGCGCTGTTTGACTTGGCAGCATTGAATGGCATAAGCATAACAGAGCCACCAGTACCGGGTAGTTTTTTAAAAGCAAAGACGACTGACGAAAAAACGGTGAGCTATTTTATAAGAAGTTTTGATGACATAGTAAGTGACAGTGCTATAAGTATAGATGCGGTACACCCAATTTATGGCGGTATTGGATATATGAAAATAAAGAGTCTGACATCTCGATACACAAATGATTTTATAGTAAGCTAA
This sequence comes from Ferruginibacter sp., assembly GCA_043736415.1. Taxonomy (GTDB): domain Bacteria; phylum Bacteroidota; class Bacteroidia; order Chitinophagales; family Chitinophagaceae; genus Ferruginibacter. The sequence continues at coordinate 31,291 of JAYTCO010000004.1, forward strand.
TGGCAAGAACAATAGAACAAATACAACAGGAAATGATTACAGCAGTGCAGGCAGATGCTACACTTGCGCCCTTGCTTACAAGCACCAGCAAAGTGGCGGTGTGGCGTGGGATATTAAATATTGTTGCCACTTGCATCTGGACAATTGATAAACTTTGTGATATTTTAAAAATAGATATTGATGAAACAATAGCTGCATTAAAGCCACACAGCTTGCGCTGGTATGCAGGCAAAGCAAAGGCTTTTCAGTATGGTTACAATCTGGTAAACGAGGCAGATTATTATGACAATACCGGTATAGATGACACTACCATTGCGGCAAGTAAAATTGTAAGCTATGCAGCGGTGGTTGAACAGGTGAGAGGAGTAAGAATAAAAGTTGCAAAGACTGTAGGTGCAGATTTAGCAGCGTTAACTGTTGGTGAGTTGGCTGCATTTACACAGTATATGAAAGAGGTAAAAGATGCTGGAGTGAAATTAAAAATAACTTCTGCCGTTGCTGATTTACTCAAACTTTCTCTGCGCATACAATATGATCCGTTGGTTACAAATGCTGCAGGTGCCCGCATTGATGGTACTACTGCAACACCTGTAAAAGATGCCATTAAACTTCATTTAAAAAACCTGCCTTTTAATGGTGTGTTTAGCATACAAAAATTGGTAGATGCTATACAGGCGGTGGAAGGAGTGAGCGATTTAAACGTGGATAGTGTACAAACTAAATATGGTGCATTGCCTTTTACAGCTGTAAATATTTCAGTAATACCTGATGCCGGTTATTTAAGGATAGAAGATGCGGACTTAACAATTGTATTTACACCTGCAGCATGAATGTAAGAATTTACGATATAGATTATGCAAAGCTCATTGGATGGCTCACGCCCCAGGAGTTGCGAAAAAATAAGCTGCGCCGCTTTTTAAATATTATGGTGGCACCTGTAGTGGTGCTATACCAATTGTTTTTATTGTACCGTACTGCAAAATTGTACCAGCTAAAAATAACGCCACAAAAGTGTTATTTAAAACTGATGCTAAACAACAGATACGACTTTACGATGCGCAGAATTTATATAGATGATGGGGTTGACAAACCACCGTATTATATTTTTCAACACGCAGAGCTTAAACCAAAATTTATAAGAAAGCGAAGCGAAAATGCACCTGTAAGAATTTATACGAGTGGAGAGAGTGGCAGCATTGCAGATGATTTTATTGTGTTCGTGCCGCTCGGGTTGGTATTTGAAGAGCCGGAGATGATCAGCCTGGTTAAAGTATATAAACTGGCGGGCACAAAATTTAAAATACAAAGATTTTAGTATGAATAAAAGAGCAGATTTTTCAAACCTTGGTGGGTTTCCTTTAGAGCAAGACACGCTGGAATTTATGCAGCAGAGTTACCGTGGAGCTTTTGGCGCATTGGCAGGTTTGTGTGGCAACAAAACCATACTGGTGGGCGTAGAGCTTGTGGCAGGTAACTATTCGAATGGTTGGATAAGTTATAATGGTGAGCTCATTCCTTTTGTAGGAGCAGTAGCCGCACCCGATGTTGTTATTGTAGAAACGCCTGCTACAGTACAGGCGGTTTTTGAAGATGGTACACCACGAGATGTTTATTTTACAAAGCTTGCAACCTGTGGCAGTGCGGGTGTTTTTCCAATGGCAGATCTGGTACCAATAACCTCTTTAAAATTTGCCTGGAAGAAAGATGATCTACGCATGGCCAAGAAAAGCAATGCTTACATAGCTGCAAATTTTGATGCCACAACAGGTATAGGAACCACGGCAGAGGAAAGAGGATGGCAAATATTAAGCAAACAGGATATAAATGCAGCCGGTAAAACATTTGTAAATATTGATTCTGCGGATACTGATTTTGATACGGCAGGGAAAATTATTGGTGAGAAGGCTCACACTCAAACCGAAGCTGAGTTAGTTCCACACGTTCATAATTATATTAAAGTTCAAACACAAGGAAGTGGTACAACCAGCGGTTATGTCAACGGGCAATCCCAAGGAAACGTTGGGAAAAATACTGAATCTACTGGTGGTGGGCAGCCATTTAATATTATACAGCCTTCATACGCAATTTTAACCCTTATAAAACTTTAGTTAAATGGGGTTTAAAGAAGATGCAAAGCAATGGTTTGAAACGGGAGACTATCCTACGCAGGCGCAGTTTGCGCAAGTGTTTGAATGGTTGAGGTGGAAGGATGAGCAGCAGGCAATAAGTACTATAACGGGGCTGGCGGATATTTTAAACAGTATGGTACCTGAAGGCCAATTGCCTGTATATGAGAATATGGCTGCGGCTATAGCAGGAGGATTAGCCGATGGGAAAAAATACAGAGTGCCTTACAATAATGGAAATTATTTAGTAGCTATTGTGGTACTTGGATCGATACCTGCAAATGCATTACTTAATGAAGATGGAACGCCACTTTTAAACGAAGATGGAACAATATTATTAGCTGAATAAAAAATAAAATAAAAATATGAAAAGAATAATTACCGGGATTTTATTATTGCTTACTAGTAGTCTGTATGCTCAAAAAAATTCTCAATTACCACAAGCTACAGGAACAGGAAAGGGAGGATCTGTTACCATTGTGCAAAGTGGTATAAGCAAAAAAATATTGACTGACAGTATTATTGCACCTGCCAAAAAATATGCGGATAGTCTACAGGCCGTTATTAATGGGCTGCTTTCAAATAAACAAGCGACACTTGTGAGCGGCACAAATATCAAAACTATTAATGGCGTAGCATTACCCGGTAGTGGAAATATTCAGTTAAACGGAAACGATAGTGTTTATGTTGATTTCACAATCCTTAACGACAGTAACGTAGTTTTTCGTAGAATGAACGGGGGGAGAGATACACTTACCGTTAGATCTCCACAAAATATAACGGGACTAATCACACCGGGCACAAATGTTACTTTAACAGGTAATGGAACAGTTGCAAATCCTTATGTCATATCATCAGTAGGTGGTTCTGGCAGTGATACTACAAAATGGCAATTAATCGGCAATAATATTTATAATACTAATAGTGGTAATGTGTATATTGGTGCAACAACAGGTACAGGACAAAAGTTTGAGGTAACAAGAAATGGAAATTACATGAGATTTGGGGATGGTACAACACCATATATTGAACTTCAAGGAAGTGTAAATTATCCCGGCTTTAGGCTTATAACACCTTTGCAGGAAGCGTGGCTTTTTTCAATTGGCGCAGGAGGTCCAAATTTCTCAATTAACTATCAGGGTCGTGACAGGTTTGTTATACGTACTAATGGACAGATAGATTTAGGTGGCAGCTTTGGGAATCCAAATTTACAAGTAAATATAAATGGCGATATATTAGCAAAAAGATATGTTACAGGCACAAACGCAATTTTTTCAAACCTTGCAACAGGTTTACAAAAACCTACAACAACAGGAATTTTAAAACCAACAGTTTCAGATGCAACAGGGCAGCTTAGTTTTTTAGATGAACAAATTGTGGTAATTGATACAACTACCACAACATCTAATATTATAGTAAAATCTTTTACTTTAAGCCCTTACACAATTACAAGATTTCAAATACAAGCCTTAGCGGTTTCTCAAACAACAAGCACAGGAAGTTATGACAGTAGAAAATCTCAAATATTCTTGTTGAATGGTACAAGCGTTGTAACTTCTGGAACATTAAGAGATTTAGAACCTAACCAAAATTTAGGCTCAATAGCAGCAGGACTTAATTTTACTATGACAGTTGTCGGAAATGATGTAAGAATTACACTGATAAATAACGGACAAGGAACAGACTGGAAATTAATTATTAAAATAGATACAAAATCAACATTACCATAATGAAAAAACTAGCAACAATTATTGCAATTATAATTGCATCAGCAGCAACAGCGCAAAGTAAAAAAGTAGTAATACTTAGTAAGGACACAAGTATAGCCCCAGTAGCAACAGGAAGCGGAGCTATTGCAATAGGAGCAGCAAACACATTTGCTATTTATGGCGCAGCAGGTAGAACAGTAGAAGCAGCTACTTTGGGAAGCGGTGTGCAGTTGCTTAGCGGAACAGTTTCAGCCGATGTTGCAGCCATTCAAAATGTTACCGATATATCTGCCTATAACGGTGCATCAAAAACCTTAACCGTAAAAGATGAAAAAAGAGGGGGGATATTTAATTTTTATGAAGGTGCAGAGCTGGTAGATAATGGAATGATTTTTTTAGATTTCTTAGAGAGAAAATGGAAACGCCAGATACCAAACAACAAAATTAACATACAATGGTATGGTGCGGTACTTAGTACAGGTATCGGAGTAAATGATATTTTTGCACAATTTAATGCGGCTAAAAATTACGTTGCAGATAAAAAAGGGTTGGTAATTTATTTACCATCAACAGGCGAAAATACTTTTGGGTATTATTGCTCACAAACTTTATCTTTTGTCAATATCAATATTAGTATTGAAGGTGATAACATAGGTGCAACAGGACATAATACTTATTCTACAATTCATTTTCCTTTTAATGTAATGGGTTTTGATTTAAACTGTACAATACAAGGGCAATATTTTGCGACAATCAAAAATATAAAACTTATAGGGCAAGGGGAATTAGGTGTGGCTTATGATATTACAAAGCATGGGATACAAACAAATGGGGGTGTACATTTTGAAAATATTTTTGTAGATAGATTTAGCGGAAACGGTTTTGATATATCTGGCTTTGCAGGTACGTTAGGCAACAGCGATAGAAGTCAATTTATAAATTGTGCAGTAAGGTCATGTAATAACGGATTTTACATATCTGGTTATGATGCTAACACCATGGTTTTAAATAATTGCGCAGGTGATGATAACAGAAGATGGGGTTTTTATGACAACGGTTTTTTAGGCAATCTTTACTTGAACTGCAATACGGCTAATAACGGAAATATTGCGCCTTTACCTGCTTATGTAAGAGCAAGTTATAACGGTATAAACTACTTACCTATAAGTAACGATGATTTTAATAATACCAATGTAAGACCCGACTTAAATCCTTTAAGATGGAGGGTTTATGATAACGGAGTGTTGCAACCTGCTTGGGATTCAACAAAAAGGTATTATAGTGGCGGTTCTTTTTGTTCAACAGATAACAACGGAGCGCACGTTTATGTCGGTAATTATCAGGAAGATTATCAGCCAGGTTCACGTTTCGGGCTAAGGGCATTAGTATTAGGTGGACAACAAAACGAAAGTGTTGGGGGTGGTTTCTTAACCACTTATAACAATAGCTTAATAGCAAGGACTGATTTAACGCTAACAAAAAATTTAAAATTTGGGGAATTAACAGCAGCAAAAGGGGCTATCAACTTTGTAGAGGGAACGGCTATAACAAAAAATATCAATATATCCGCAGATGAAATTCAGCAAAGACCAAATATAAACTTTTATGCAGATGGAAGCACGACAGTTGCAGCGCAACAAATAGGAACAAAGGAAGTTCTTAAAGTTTTTAATAATAGTTATGCGGCAAACCATAGATGTTTGTTAGTTGAATTGGTTACAAATGATCCAACAAGTACATTGATAGAAGCAAAAAGTGCAAATGATATAGTGTTTAAACTTTTTGCAAATGGTAAACTGAATCTATTAAAGTATAATTCTGCTAACTCATTCACAGGTACACCCGTAGCAAATTTACAAGTAACTTCTACAGGTGATGTTATAACTGAACCTGTTGTCCCACCTGAATTTGTAGATAATGCAGCAGCGATAGCAGGTGGATTATCTGTAGGTAGAAGGTATAGAACAGGTGATTTATTAAAAGTAGTACACTAAATCTAAAACTTGGTAGTAGCTAAAAAAGAGCCACTACCTCATAACAGAGACTCTCACATCTCTGATACATAAAAGCGAAGACACGCTACGGCAATGGCTCAATGCCTTGTTAGCGTGTCTTCGCTTTTTTAATTGTGAGAGAACACAAACTTAAAACAAAATATAAGAACGATGAAAGAAATGAATGAGGTGCAAAAAATGAAAACACCAATCAGTTATTATGGAGGGAAGCAAAAGATGGTGAATATTATTTTGCCCATGATCCCAGAGCATTTGTTGTATGCGGAGCCGTTTGTTGGTGGAGGTGCAATTTTCTTTGCTAAGCCGCAAAGCAACATGGAGGTGATCAACGACACGAACAAAGAGTTGATTAACTTTTACAGCATACTGCAAACAAAATTTGTGGAGCTTGAAAAAATGGTAAGCGTAACCTTGCACAGCAGAACGCTGCATAAAGATGCAAAAATTGTGTATGATAACCCACACCTTTTTGATGAAGTGAAAAGAGCCTGGGCCATTTGGGTATTAAGCACACAAAGTTTTAGTGCTATGCTGGATGGTTCGTTTGGATATGATAAAAGCAGAAACACCACCACAAAGAAAATCAGTAACAAGCGCAGCCAGTTTACAGAGGACTATGCCGTGAGATTGCAGAATGTGCAAATAGAGCGCACCGATGCCCTTTACATCATAAAGAGCAGAGATACTGCCAATACCTTTTTTTATTGCGACCCTCCGTACTTTAATAGCGACTGCGGCCATTACAATGGTTATACAGAGCAGGACTTTGAGAATCTTCTGCAGCTGCTGGCAGAAGTCAAAGGAAAGTTCCTGTTGAGTAGTTATCCATCCCCAATTTTAGAAAAGTATATTAAGGCCCATGGATGGCAATCTAAATGTTTTGAAAGTGGAGTGAGTGTTAACCCATCAACAAGTTATAAGAAGCGCAAATGGGAAATGCTGACTGCTAATTACATCATTTAGTAATTTAGCATGTATGATGTTTGAGATAAAGATAATGCACGATAAGAAACGTTACAAGTTGAGGGTTGAGCAGGTGTTGTTTAGCAGTAACAAAGAGCAATTCAAAATTGTAGGAAAAACAACAGATTTGATACTGGAGAGTAACCGGCCATTATTTCGCAATAAAGCAATAAAGCATCGGATACCTAACTGGCGCAAAGTAAGCGGCGATATAAGCAATATGAGCCTCGTAGAAACTATTATAAAAGCCATCATGGATTACTTAGAACCTTTAAATAAAAAGACTGTTTAAACTTAATTTAAACAGGCTTTTTTAAGATTATTACAACAATTAAAAAATGTACCGTTTGGTTTTAAAAAATGTACCGTTTGGTTTTTGCGCCTTTAAATGTAATTTGCTGTTTTAAAAATAAATAAAATAAATTTTGATAAACTAAATATATTAGTATATTTGTGCTAATCAAATTAGTCAACATGTCACAGGCAGGATTAAATTTAAAATA
>JAYTCO010000005.1:0-14461 GCA_043736415.1 Ferruginibacter sp.
GCTTCGTTTATAAATTTACTTTTATCGCTTGCATGGCATACACTTTCTATTGCCCAAATAATATCAAAACTTTCTGCTGCATATTTTGTAGCAGTAAAATCCTGTTGTTCAAATACGGCAAGTGATTGTAGATTTTCGTTTTTTGCAAGGTCGTTTGCAGTTTGCACCTGTTTGGCGCTAAGGCTTATGCCTGTTACATTACAGCCAATATTTTTTGCAAGCCACAAGGAAGAACCGCCAATGCCGCAACCTGCATCCAACACTTTATGATGTTTGCTTATTTCGGCTTTAGCTGCTAATATTTTGTTGATGTTGAGTAAGGCTTCGTGAAAGTTCTTTGTGCTGCCGTCCCAATAACCATAATGTAGAGAGCGGCTACGCTCAAGATCCCACACACGTTTGTAATGTGTCTGGCTGAGATCGTAATACTGCTCTACATCTTTATTGGAGTACATTGTTCTATAAAGGTTTATTGCTAAGAGAACAAAGAATTTTGAAAGGGAACAAAGGAGTTAGATTCAAAGAGAACTGGGATTTTTGAAGGAGAACAAAGGTTTGAAAAAAGGGCACGTCAATTTAAGTGAAGTGCCCAATTAAAATATATTTTTTCTTTGTGAATCTTAAGTTTTCCCTTCGAGTTCTTTGTGGTTCAAACTTTGTTCAAACCTATTTCATTGTAAAGCTTTCCAAAAACTTAGTTGTGAAATTGCCGCTTCTAAAATCTTCATTCTGCATAAGTTGTAAATGGAAAGGGATCGTAGTTTTTACACCTTCAATAATATATTCACTTAATGCTCTGTACATGGTATTGATGGCTTCTTCACGTGTGCGTGCAACGGTAATTAATTTTGCAATCATACTGTCGTAGTAAGGCGGAATTACATAGCCCGCATAAACATGACTATCAACCCTAACACCATGCCCACCGGGTTGGTGAAGTACAGTAATTTTACCTGGTGATGGGCGAAAATCATTGTAAGGATCTTCAGCATTTATTCTGCACTCAATGGCATGCATTTGTGGGTAATAATTTTTACCGCTCACTTTATCGCCTGCTGCTATTTTTATCTGTTCTTTAATTAAATCAAAATTGATAACTTCTTCTGTTACGCAATGCTCAACCTGTATACGGGTATTCATCTCCATAAAGAAAAAGTTTCGGTGTTTATCTACCAAAAATTCAATAGTACCCACACCTTCGTAATTGATGGATTGTGCTGCTTTGATTGCCGCATCGCCCATACGTTCACGCAATTCATCTGTCATAAAAGGAGATGGAGATTCCTCTACCAATTTTTGGTGACGACGTTGTATGGAGCAATCTCTTTCACTTAAATGACAAACATTTCCGTACTGGTCGCCGGCAACCTGAATTTCTATGTGACGAGGTTCTTCTACGAATTTCTCCATATATAAACCATCGTTTTTAAAAGATGCTGCTGCTTCAGTTTTGGCATTTTCAAAATTCTTCTCAATATCCTCTTCCTTCCAAACTACCCTCATGCCTTTACCACCACCACCGGCAGTAGCTTTCATTATAATAGGATACCCAATTTCTTTTGCTGCCCATTTTGCATGTTCTACGCTATCAAGCAATCCTTCAACGCCGGGTACTACCGGGACGCCGGCAATTATCATGGTAGCTTTTGCCGTAACCTTATCGCCCATCGCACTTATCATATCCGGCGTTGGGCCTATAAATTTAATGCCATGGTCGCCACATATTTTTGCAAATTTTGCATTTTCTGCCAAGAAACCATAGCCCGGATGAATAGCATCTGCATTGGTGATTTCTGCCGCAGCCATTATATGTGCTACGTTTAAGTAACTATCTGCACTGGCAGGTTTGCCAATACAAACGGCTTCATCTGCAAACTTTACATGCAGGCTGTCTTTATCTGCAGTTGAATAAACAGCAACTGTTTTGATACCCATTTCACGACAGGTACGTATAACTCTAAGAGCGATTTCGCCACGGTTGGCTATGAGGATTTTTTTAAACATCTTACTAATTTGAAAATTTGAAAATGGTTCAATTTGAAAATTCTTTATGCATTCTGAACCGTTTTAAAATCATTTTAAATTTTAATTTATAAAATAATATAACTCAGCAATAACTGAGAGGGGATTTCTTTTTTGAAGTAGATAATATTTTGCCTAAGACTTTATTGATTTCTTCTACTTTATTTTGAAGTTTCGTACAATCCGGATAATTTTCAGAGTATTGACAAAGCCATAACCAGTATTGAGCTTCCTCACCTTCTTTGGCGGCTATTTTCATTTTGTTAATAAAATCAGCTTTACTTTCTCCATTTTGCGCCTCCATTGCATTTGCTCCAATGGAAGTACCTGATTTAAGTAATTGTCTTGATATAATGTATTTTTTGTCGATATCTAATCTCTCACAATATTCAATTACCATTAAAGCAAAATCAAATAATAATTTTAAAATTGGGTTGCCATCAAACAATTCTTTCTTCATTTGATTTTGGTAATTAAATCGACTATAAATGAATTATTTTAATTTTACTAGTAATGGTCCATGTGTGTCGATTGCCCATTGAGGAATTTTCAAATTGAGCCATTTTCACATTTTCAAATTACGAGGGATCTACTAAAAACAACGGCTGATCGTACTCCACAGGGGTTGCATCATCTACCAATATTTTTACAATCTTTCCTGAAATTTCACTTTCTATTTCATTGAAGAGTTTCATCGCTTCTATTATACAAACTACTTTACCAGGTGTTACTTCATCTGCAACATTTACAAATAATGGTTTATCCGGAGATGATGAGCGATAGAAAGTGCCAATCATTGGGCTTTTAATAGTAATGAAATTATCTACTTTTGGTGTTTCAACAGGGGCTGCCGTTGTAACTAAAGTTTGAACGGGGGCTGCAACTGCTACAGGTGCAGGTGCCATGTATTGAGGAGCTGCACTTTGAGTATATATTTTTTGAGAAGGATCTTTCTTTTGTTTGATGGTAATCTTAGTTCCATCTTCTTCAATGGTTATTTCACCTATCGAAGTTTTATTTATAAGTTTTACTAACTCCTGAATTTGCTTAATGTCCATAATAGTTTGTTAGATGAATGAATGCAATATTGAATCGGGCGGCTAAGATAGGAAATGATTAAATAAAAGGACAAGTAAAATTTTTCAAAAATGGTCAAAAATCTTGTTTTTTATTGTAAAAAGACCAATTTTTGATGATAAATGAACAAAAACCTCCTGAAATCTTTAAAAACCAATAACTTCATTTTTCACTTAAAAAAAATGGATAATTACTTTCGTAGTTATCCATTTTAAAATTATAATAATAAAATTAGCCTTTTACTCTTTCAACATATTCTCCTGTTTTTGCAAGAATTCTTATTAATTCACCATCGTTTACAAATAATGGCACGTTTACAGTTGCACCTGTTTCAACTGTGCACGGCTTTAAAGTTTTTGTAGCAGTATCTCCTCTCATTCCCGGCTCACTGTATGTAACAAGCAATACAATTTTATCGGGTAATTCAACACTCATCGGCACATCTGTTTCTCCATTTATAGAAACCGTTACTTCCTGCCCATCTTTTAAAAAACGTGGCGCATCAATCATTGTTTCCGGTACGGTAATCTGTTCAAAAGTTTCTACATCCATAAAACTGTAACCGGTATCATCTTTATATAGATATTGATATGCCCTCTTTTCTACACGTACAGGATAAATAGTTTCGCCTGAATTCCATGTTTGTTCAATTGTACGGGAATTATCTACACCCTTTAATTTAGCCCAAACTTTTGCTGCTGAACGGGCTGTTTTATTTTGTCCAAAATCTATTACTGTATACAAACTACCGTCAACTTTAATTATGAGGCCTGAGCGTATATCTTGTGTACTTGCCATTGTAATTGTTTTTTTGTTGATGGCAAAAGTAGCGTAAAATTTTTCATTAAAATTATTCGTAAGTATTGAACAAATAATGAACAGGTTTAATATTATTTGATAATTTTAGAGATTCAATTCGTACAAAATATTTGTTCTTATAAAATTTATTAAATGGATCAACTCACTTTAGGAATAGGCACACGGTTGCAACATACACTTTACGGCCCCGGCGTAATTGTAGGCATTCGGTACGCTGTTGACATTATTTCGTTTATAGATTCAGGCATAAAAGAAATTGATAAAGCGGATGAGAAACTCGAAGAAATTATCCCTGAAAATGTTGCTGAAGAAATAGAAACAACCTCAGAGCTTGAAAAATCTTTGCTCAAAATTTTAAAAATGTGGGGTGGCGTAGGAGAGACCATAGCACTTGGCGATAAGTGGCTTGGAGGTAAAATGTTGTTGCAAACCGCAGATAAAACTTTAAAGCCAAAAGAAATTCCTATTGAAGATTTTTTTCATAAAATTGTTATGCTGCGTGACAGACTACGCGTATTGGAACAGAACATAAACAGTCATAAAAAACTTACTGACGAAGACAAGGTTAACATACAACAATACATTACCCGTTGTTATGGATCTCTTACTACTTTCAATGTACTTTTTAAAAATAAAGAACAATTTTTTGTAGGAGATAAAGGTGGAAAGGATGAATAAAAAAAGCCTCTGATATTTCTACCAAAGACCTTAGCCAAAATTAAAAAAATTTATCTAAACATTATCTGTTCGTGTACAATGTTGCTGCCATAAACAACTTCTAAAATGTAATGTGCATTTGCTGTAAATGTTGGTACTTTAAAACTTAAAAGCGTTACTGCCTGTGTAAATCTTTTAGAGTATAGTTTTTGTCCCGTCATGGTTAAGATGTTTACATCTACTGCTGAATTGGGAGCTTCAAATAATTTAATGTTTATCTGATTGTTTAAAACCGGGTTTGGATATACACTTATTAATTGCTGTTGGTTATTGCGAAGCACAATCATGTTTGAATACTTTATCGCTCCCTGATTATTTCTGCCTGCAATTCTGTAATACATTTTGGATGCGTTCTTAACTTCCGTGTATATATAACTTTCTAGAGCATTTAAACTCGTGTTCAAAATTCTTTTTACATCTGTAAAAGTTATTCCATCCGGTGAAAATTCTATTGCAAAAGATGCGTATTTGTAGTTTTCTGCTACCTTATAATTTAATCTTGCTTCACCATTTATATATTGACCGGTTAATTCTATGCCTTTAACGGCAGATAAATTGGATGATTTAAAAATTGGTAAACGGGCATAAGTACTGCCTAGAACGTTATCAGTTTCTGAAGCTGAAAGACAAAGCCAATCCTGCATTACACTTGCATACAATTGTCTGAAATCGTATTGCATAGGTAACAATGTGTTGTTATCTATTGTTGTAGGAAGTATTGGAGAAGTGCCTATCATGCCCGGTATAGGGTTTGCCGTTCCGGAAACAGTTGTAGGATTGGTATTAAGTGCAGCGCCAAAAAACATAACGGGGGCTGCAGTGCCGTGGTCTGTTCCTACACTTGCGTTGCTTTTTACTCTTCTACCAAATTCACTGTAAGTCATACCTGTCACTTTATCATCTTTACCCATTAACCCAAGGTCGGTTTGAAAAGCACCAATCGCCTTTGATAAAATGCCCAGAATTTTTGCCTGGTAACCTATAGATTTATCATTTACATCTACCTGGCCTTCGTGCGTATCATGAGAGTTTGGATGGTTAACAATATAGATAGGGGTTTTTAGCCCGCCATTAATAAGTTTAGCAACAATTTTAAGCTGATCGGCAAGACTGTTACCTGTAGGGTAAGTAGCAGTCTGAGATTGAGGAACATTGTATGCATTTTGAATTACGACTCTGTAAGCATTGCTCTGGTCTTTCATCAATCTTAAAAAAGAAAGTTCTCTGCCATAATCATTGTTGGGTGCAGCATCAGTAATACCATTTATTACATTTAATAAGGCAGTAGGATTTGGAGCATTATAACCCATATTTATTGCCGGACCCTGTAAAGAAAACGGTAGCGTTGAACCAATTTGTATAGCTAACGGATCAGGCATATCTGCATTGGGAAATGCGGTAGGAAAACCGGCATACTGGGTGTCGAGTTCGCGGCCAAGCCAGCCACTGTTTAAGGTTGTATTACTTCCCGAAGCAGAAAACCAAATATCTGTTGCTCTAAAATGACTGAAACTTGGGTTAGCATAAGATACGCCTTGTACAATCATCAACTTACCGTCATTATATAAATTTTTCATTTCGGGCATTGCTGGGTGCAGGCCGGTTGTAATATTATTGTTTAAGGTTGAAATAGCGTTTTGCGGCATTAACAAATTTGTTCTTGCGCTTTGGAGCTGGCTGTAATAATCTAAGGGGAAGACCATGTTTAAACCATCATTGCCACCATTCATTTGTACAATCACCAATATTTTACCACAACCGTATGATGCCTGCGCAAGCGCATCAAGCATACTGCTGCCCGTTTTTGGGGCACCCATAACAGGGATACCATTTATAATTAGCGGAGCTGCAATAAGCGAACTTGTTTTTAAAAAGGATCTGCGTTTCATCAGTAATATATTTTCCTGTTTTAGAAATTAGTTTAATGTTTTAAAACCAGTTTTACATTAGCTGGTATTCTGCCAGCTGAACAATTGTATACAATAAATTCTTCAGTCTGTCATTAACAAGGCTTTTGTAAGAAGCATTAGTTGGTGCACCCACATAATTTATCCATGCTACTGTCCAATACCCATCAGTAATTTGCTGGTATAAAAGTGTTTGTTGTTTAATAGCATTTTTTTGGGTTAAACTTAAATCAACAGGTAGTAAATACTTTAAACATTCTGCAACCAATTCGTTAGGGTTACTGATGTCTATTGAATTAAACTGCTGCACGTAGGCAATCGGTTCTACTTTAATAAGTGTTACAAGTCCATTATAATTTAAACTGTAACCTATACCAAAAATTCGCTCTAAAAATGCAAATCTTTTTTGAATTGTGTTAGTATTTATCCAGTATTCGTGATAGGCAGGTGTTTGGTAATAAGCATTCCAGCCCGAGACGTTTGGTATACTGCCCATGCGCTGCTCCATGGGTAGGCAAATTATGTTATTAAAAAATCCCAACACCTGGTATTGAGCCTGATAATTTGTAGGTGTGGCAACATTATATGTTATATTAAAATGTTTTAAGGTACTTATTACTGCATCTAAAGGAGACTTTATCATCACTCCACGATTTGCCATATCAAAAAAATGTTCGCTTTTAAAAAGCTTATCTAATACCGGTAAAATATTCCAGTTGTTTGCAACAAAAGTTTGTGCCAGCGGTGTAATTATGTTTGCTTCAATATTTGCATCAATATCATAATAAATAAAATACCTGTAAAGTCTGCGGCATATGTATTCAGACACAACTTGTTTTTTGGTAAATATTAAATCTATAAATGCGTCCAGTTCACCGGCACCATTTGCTAAATTTGCAGGTGTAGGATTTTGTATAATTGTGTTATTAAAAAATGAAGAAAACTGTTTGCTGCCCGTTTTATGAAACGAAGGCACAAATGAAGTGGATGGCGTAGCAGTATTTAAATTTTGTACCCGCCAGCCTGTAAGTACCTGAGCCGCCGCAACAACATCTGCCTGTGTGTATTGACTTAAAGGATCTTTCCCTAAAGTAAAAAGTTCCATTATTTCCCGGGCAAAATTTTCGTCAGGCGCTGAGGCTGTATTTGCCTGGTTGTTTAGATAATACATCATCGCCGGTTGAGTTGCTAAATTTCTAATTAATACTTTAAAATTACCAGTTGGATTATCTCTAAACATTTTAAAATACGAGTAAAAGATTCTTGCACTGTTCGTATTGGTAAAACTGTTGTTAGAATTATTGATAGCATCAAAATCTATTGGTAAAAAATGATACCAGAACCAAACCATTTTTTCTTTTATTGTTACATCACTGTTTAAAGCCTGTCCAAATAACCAGCATCTTTCACCTTCAATTCTATAACGGTTATTTGCCTGTTGCAACATGGTGGTGGGAGCATCAATATAAGGACTTGGGTTGTTGGTCCAATCTGCACCATAAGGAACAACTCCGGTATCTGCAGCTAAATTTTGATACCAGTTTACAGGTGGTGAAGGTGCGGCCGGATTTATATTTAAAATTATATTTACCGCAGCCGTAACAGAGCCTGCTGCAACAAGTGTATCTACATGCGGTTTTTTGAAACCCCAGCAAGTGCGGTTTAGGAGGTGAATGGCTTCGCTTTTGCCAAAAGGACCTGTGTAAGGGGCTAAGCCAGAAGTTACATTGCCTACTCTTAAATATTCGCTTCCTCTATTTTCAGTGCCAATATTATTATAAGATACAAGCTGGTTGTTGTAAACCCTTGGGCCAAGCGATTTTCGGGAATATTTTTCAAAAAGAAGATCGTCATTAAAAGTCTCTTTTTTTATAGTGAGACTTCGAAAAAAATCTCTCCTGTTTAATGTAGAAGTTCCCATAAAAATTTATTTAAAATAAAAGTAATGTATGATTGCTTAGGACAAGAGGAAAAGCAATTGGTTTAATATTGAAATAACATAAAATAATAAAACTAATTTGCATAAAAATACGAAAATGAAAACATTGACCGCTGTAGTAATATTTACTTTTTTTTATATTGGTCTCTCTGCACAAATTCAAACTACTATAGAGCCTGCATACAAACGAATACCAACAATACCACCTTTTAGTATGGCACTGACAATTGATAGTTCCATTTTTACCAAAGAAAATTTAAAGAAAAAAAAGCCTGTAGTTATAATGGTTTTTAGCCCGGATTGTGACCATTGCATACATGCTACTGAAGATTTAATTAAAAATATAAAATCTTTTAAAAATACAGAAATAATACTTGCAAGTTCGCTTTCTTATGAAAGCGTACATAAATTTTACAAGGATTTAAATCTTGCTGCATATCCTAACATTCATGTTGGTTATGACAGTAAAAGATTTCTAAGTTCGTTTTATGAGGTACGCAGTTTCCCCTCAATTTTTTTATACAGCAAAAAAGGAATTTTTAAAATGGATTTTTCAGATCATCCAAATTTTAAACTTATAGCCTCATCACTTTAATATTTTATTATTCGCTGGTTCCATACAATTTTATTGCTAACATAAATTCTTACATCGTAAGTACCTCTTCCAATATTTGTGATAGGAATAGTAATTTTTCTTGTTGTAGATGCAAGTCTTAACCTTGTAAATATTGTGCCCGAGGTTACGCTTTGTATAAAAACAGTAATTACACCTTCTATAGCATCGTTGCCATTATATTGCAAATTTATTACAGGGCCAACCGGTACAGGATATATTAACCAGGCATTGTCAGTATTTCCGCTTACAAGCATAACAGGTAATAAAGTTTCAACCGTATTGTTATTTTTATAAATCTTCAAACGGTAATAATTCTTTCCCTCAACGGGGTTATTATCAGTGTACTTTATAAAATCACCTTGTGGAATATTAGCAGCTTTTATTATAAAAATATCTGCAAAAATATTATTATGGTTGCTGCTTTGAAGACTATAAGAAACAGCATCACTCACTTTTTGCCAGCGGAGTTTTACCACTTTTATATTCTTGTCAAATAAGGCAGTGAGCGTTGTTTTATTCTGCGCAAACACACAAAATGTAACCACAAATAATATTGCGGTCATGATTAGTTTTTTCATTCTGGATAAAGGATATGCTGTGAAAATAAATTTTTTAAACTTTTAAATAAGTTAAATCACTTCTCTAAAAATGCCTGGCACTAAAATTTAGATTTTTGTTTACAAATTCATTAATTATCCACAAAAAAAATTATTCATTATCATACCTTTACCCAACAAAATATATCCACCAAAAAAAATAAATATGAAAGTAACTGTAGTTGGCGCAGGAGCCGTAGGCACAACATGTGCTGATAATATTGCACGAAAAAAATTGTGTGATGAACTGGTAATTGTTGATATTAAAGAAGGTTTTGCAGAAGGTAAAGCAATGGATCTTATGCAGACTGCACAACTCGAAGGTTTTGATACAAAAATTACCGGCAGCACAAACGATTATACAAAAACTGCAGGTAGTACTGTAGCAGTTATAACTTCAGGTATTCCCCGCAAACCGGGCATGACAAGAGAAGAACTTATTGGTATAAACGCAGGCATTGTTAAAACAGTTACTAAAAACTTATTAGAATACTCTCCTGACTGTATCATCATTGTTATCAGCAACCCAATGGATACAATGACTTACTTGGCACTAAAGCAAAGCGGCTTACCTAAAGGAAGAATTATTGGTATGGGCGGCATGCTTGACAGTGCCCGCTTCCGTTATTTTTTAAGTACGGCTATGCACTGCAGTCCGAACGATTTGCAAGCTGTTGTTGTTGGCGGGCATGGGGATACAACGATGATTCCGCTTACACGTTTGGCAACTTACAGCGGTGTGCCGGCTGCGCATTTTTTAGATTCAGAAGCACTTAAAAAAGTAGCTGCAGATACCATGGTTGGTGGTGCTACACTTACTGGTTTACTGGGTACAAGTGCATGGTATGCGCCTGGCGCTGCAGGTGCTGCATTGGTAGAAGCTATTGTGCGTGACCAAAAGAAAATAATGCCTTGCTGTGTTTATCTTGACGGTGAGTACGGGCAAACAGATATTTGTATTGGCGTGCCGGTTATTATTGGTAAAAATGGCTGGGAAAAAATAATAGATTACAAACTTGACGACGAAGAAATGGAAGCTTTTGCAAAAAGTGCAGATGCTGTAAGAAATATGAACAGTGTATTAAGCACATTGGATATTTAATAAATTTATAACCTAATAACAAAATCGAATCATTTAAAAGTGATTCGATTTTTTTTATACATCATTTTTAAAATTAATTTACTCCATCAACCAACATTTCTTTATTTATCTTCATTACCAATCCCTGCAATACTTTACCTGGGCCGCATTCTGTAAAATTTGTTGCACCGTCTGCAATCATTGCCTGCACACATTGTGTCCATTTTACAGGGCCTGTAAGTTGTGCAATTAAATTTTCTTTTATTTGAGATGGATCTGTAACTGCCGTACCCGTTACATTCTGATACACAGGGCAATTCGGCTGGTTAAATGTTGTATTGTTTATAGCAGCTTCCAGTTCTGCTTTTGCAGACATCATTAATGGCGAATGAAATGCGCCGCCAACAGATAAAACCAATGCACGTTTTGCCCCCGCTTCTTTCATGCGTCCGCATGCTAATTCGATGCCTGCCAATGAGCCACTTATAACCAGCTGCCCCGGACAATTATAATTTGCAGCTACAACAATTTCACCGCTGTCATTTGTTATATGCCTGCAAATTTCTTCCACTTTATCATCATCCAAACCTAATACTGCAGCCATGGTACTTGGGTTTTCTTCACATGCTTTTTGCATGGCACCGGCACGAATTGCTACAAGCCTTAATGCATCAGCAAAAAGCAAAGTTCCGTTTGCAACCAACGCAGAAAATTCACCCAAAGAATGTCCTGCAACCATATCCGGTCGTGCACTATCAATATTTTTATATGTTGCAACGGAGTGTATAAAAATTGCAGGTTGCGTTATGTTTGTTTGCTTTAAATCTTCATCAGTTCCTGTAAACATTATGTCGCTTATATTAAAACCGAGTATTTCATTAGCTTCTTCAAACAGTTGTTTTGCAGCTGCATTGTTATCATATAAATTTTTGCCCATACCGCTAAACTGTGCGCCCTGCCCCGGAAAAATAAATGCGTGTTTCATAAGTTGATTTAAATAATTAATAATTTCTCACGGTAAATAGGCAAACCGTGATGCCTGTGTTTATATCCAAAAATATATTTTAAATTTGGAGTATGAATATTTCTGATAAAATATTAGAATTAAATACCTACACTTATAAAGATTATAAAATGTGGGAAGGAGATTGGGAACTTATCAAAGGTCATCCACAGGCTATGAGTCCTTCACCAAAATATGAACATCAAAAATTTTCCCGGAAATTTTCATCAGCTACGAGTAACCTTTTGGTTAATTGTAATGAAGAATGCAACTGCGAAGTTTTATATGAATTGGACTGGCTCATAGATAATGAAACGATCGTAAGGCCTGATTGCATGATAGTTTGCGGTAAAATAAATGAAGACTATTTAACTTTCCCTCCAACCTTAATACTAGAGATTTCATCACCTTCTACCCGCATGAAAGACAGAAGCACAAAATACAATCTTTATGAAATGTGTGGAGTGAAATATTACATCATTGCAGATCCGGAAAAAAAATCTGTAGAAGTTTTTGAATTGATAGATAACAAATATAAAAGCACACTTACTACAACTTTCATTCTTACACCTCATTGCTCTATTGAGCTTGATGTTTTTAACTTATGGTAAATAAAAAAACCACTTAACATAAATTAAGTGGTTTTGTAAAAATCTTTTTACTTTTATCAATGCAACTTTCCTGTAATTAATTTCATAAACTCACTTCTTGTTTGGTGCTGCTCAAATTCACCATAAAAAGCAGAAGTTGTTGTAACAGAATTTTGTTTACCAACACCACGCATCATCATACATAAATGCGAAGCCTCAATAACCACGGCAACTCCCAAAGGATTAAGAGAATCTTTCAACGCATCTAAAATTTGGTGGGTTAATCTTTCCTGTACCTGCAATCTACGAGCGTACACATCTACCACACGGGCAATTTTGCTCAATCCGGTTATATATCCATTGGGAATATATGCAACATGCGCTTTGCCATAAAACGGTAACATGTGGTGTTCACACATGCTGTATAATTCAATGTCTTTTACAATTACCATTTCACTCACATCCTCATGAAATTTTGCTGAGTCTAAAATTGCACGTGCATCCTGAGAATATCCCTGCGTTAAAAACTGCATCGCTTTTGCAACTCTCTCCGGTGTTTTTAAAAGTCCTTCACGTTCCTTATCCTCGCCAAGTAAACCTATGCTGTCTTTGTAATTCTTTATCAGCCCTTCTGTTACATCTGCATCGTAACTTTCTACTTTTTTGTATGCCATGTTGTGTGTTTTTATTTTTTTTGGGCTGTAAACTTTTACTTTATTATTTAACTGTTGTCCGGGCTATTCGCTTAAATCTTTTGTTCGTACCTCACAAAAGTATTTTCACTGCTATCCCGCAGCCTTTCAGCCATTAAACATTTTTCAAATTTTTTTAAACCGGATATTCAACAAAATTCCTTTCAGTTTCATAAAGCCTTAATTGTATGTCAAGTTCAGGTTTTATTTCAGGTCGTAATAAATTATAAATAACAATTACAATGTTTTCTGCTGTAGGGTTCAGGTTTTTAAATTCCGCACAATCTTCATTCAGGTTTTTATGATCAAATTTATCCAACACTTTTTCTTTTATTAAATCACTCAGTTTTTTGGTGTCCATTACATAGCCGGTTTCTTCTTCTGGCACACCTGTAACTCTCACAATCAAATCATAATTATGCCCATGGTAATGAGGGTTGTTGCACTTGCCAAATATTTCTTTATTTGTTGCATCATCCCACGAGGCATTGTTTAATCTGTGCGCTGCATTAAAATGTTCTTTTCTAAAAACTGCTACTTTATTTGAAACTGCCTGCATATTTTATTTATTTTCTGTTCTTTAAAAGGTAATATTTATTCCCCAAAATATTCAACAAAAATCCTTGGTGTTTCGTATAATTTTAATGCGTGTAATTGTGTAGATGCCGGCAAATTATTTTTCAGCTGTTTCCAAATTCCTATAACCAGATTTTCAATTGAGCAGATTTTACCCTGCATAAATTCTACATCAACATTCAGATTTTTGTGATCCAGCAGATCAGTAACATGTTCCTTAATAATTATGCTCAGTTTTTTTGCATCAAACACAAATCCTGTTTCTTTATCCGGTATACCTTTTACGGTTACATACAAATCAAAGTTGTGACCGTGCCAGTTTTCATTTGCACATTTCCCAAAAACAACCTCGTTTTTTTCTTTACTCCAGGCGGGATTAAAAAGTTTGTGCGCTGCATTAAAATGTTCTATCCTTGTTATGTAAACCATTGCACAAATTATAAATCTTTGTAAAGGTAGCGGGTAATATTAATAATCTATAACAGATGCAGCTAACTTTACGCCATGAAACTACTAATTGTAGCGGCTACAGAATTTGAAATCGCACCATTTATTTCAACAAAAATTGCTGCAGATATTTTAATTACAGGAGTTGGTAGCCCTGCATGTATATATGCGCTAACAAAGCGTTTACAACATATTAAATACGATTTTGTTATTCAGGCGGGCATTGCAGGCACTTTTAAAAATTCTTTTCCATTAGCTCAAACTTTTTTTATTAAAACCGACGTGTTTGCAGATTTAGGAATTTATGAAATGGAGCGTTTTTTTACGCTTTTCGAAAAAAACTTTTTAGATCCAAACTCAGTTCCATATAAACACGGCT
>JAYTCO010000006.1:0-2537 GCA_043736415.1 Ferruginibacter sp.
ATTGCAATAACAAATAGTGAATATCTCAAATCGCAATAGCATAAGTCATACTTTATCTGTGCGCCTGTTTAACATAAAAATTAGTTATACGAAATGCAAATAAAAGTAGCCGCACCAAATGCCTTTTTATTACACCCGTAAAAAAATCATAACTAATAAAAAGGCATTTGGTGCGGGTACAGCCCGTAAGCTATTTTGGATAACTTATATTATGTTTCTACAGGTTAGCCGTAGGGTTGGTGGGGAATTTTTAAATTCTCAATAAGGAAAGTTCCCCTGTGCGTTGGCAAGTAGCGTAGGTGTGAAATGGCAAAAGAAAAAATAAAAAAAATAGCCATGCATTTTGAGCGAATGCGAAAAATGTTCACTCGTTGGTAGATACGGATGGAACTATCTTTAAGAGATGTTAATTATATGTTTTTGCAACTTGATTGCAAAAATAAAAAATAAAAAATAATTTTTATTCGTTTTCAGATTGTACGTTTGTGTTGTAACGGAACGCTCTGGGCGTGTGAACGACACCACTTGAAAGAGTGTAGTACGGTTCCCTGTTACATAAAGATCTGAAGAGCTGGTGTGTAAAAACATCGGCTCTTATCTTTTAGCGTACATTGTATTAACAAAAAGATTAACCTTATCAGATTTTGTATCCACAGACATTACTAAGAAGTATTTATAAATTGAAATCTGTTTCTTGAAAACAATAGCCTGTTTCCCCCGGCTATTGTTACTCCCCTTAGCAACCGCATCGTATTCACTTAAAATTTTTGGTATTAATTCAATATCTGCATCGGTAATACCTTTTTGACCTCTTTCTCTCTGTTCGAAATCATTCCCATGCTCTTTAAATATATGAGCTACAGCATAATTATTTAATATCTTCTTGGCACCGTTTACTTTAATTCCAGTTGATGAATTTATTGCTTGTGCCTGGAAATTGGGGACGTTCCCGAAATTAATTTCCTTATAAGTATTTGTACCATTTGCCTTTGTGAACGCAATTAATTCTGAGATTTGGGACATATTTCTAAGGGTTTTTATTTACAAATTGCCTGTTAGTACACGATAGGTTTGCCCAAAACACTTTAGATATGAAATACTAAGGCGGGAAATATTTGGGAGATTGCTGAGGGGGGCTATATTCGCCTTGAATAATACCAGTAATCAACAAAAAATTTCCACCCATATTATCAACCTTGCAGGGTTGACGAACATTGGTTTTTTTGTGCCTCAAATGTAGGAATAAAATAGATACAAATATTTCTATTATCCGCAATTCCCGCAAGATATATTCCATAACGCTAACCCATTTGCGCAATTATAGTCTTTGCAACCTGTAAGCCTTTTTGCAATATGTGTTTTCAGAAGCGTTGGCTGTTTTATTTTTTCTTTCGTGGATGGGGCTGTGGGTGTGTTTAACATAAAAATTAGTTATACGAAATGCAAATATTGTAACCGCACCAAATGCCATTTTATTACACCCGTAAAGAAATCATAACTAATAAAAAGGCATTTGTTGCGGGTACAGCCCGTAAGCTATTTTGTATAACTTATATTATGTTACTCAGGTTAGCCTGTGCCGTGGGCAGGTTTTTTAAGTTTTCAGGAAAGAAAAACCTGCGAAGCGCTGGCGGTATTGGGCGTGGGGTGAGCGTGGGAGAAGAAAAAATAAAAAGAAGGATATGAATTTTGCCCGGCGTTCGCAAAATTCTCACTCGGCCGTGAGGAACTTGCGGGGAAGATCGTTATAACATTAGTCTTCATCAAGACCAAAAATAATTTCGTTTATTTCTTTCAGAAGTCTCTTAAAAACTTCTGTTTTCATTCTGGAAACAGGTGGGGATACTACTTGACGAGATCTGAAAGAAGCGATAATATGCAAACGCACCTGTTGCCTTTCCCTAAGAATTGAACGAGTGAACATATTTTCCGTTAGGTGAAAACTATACAGGTCATCATATTTATCCGAGGATGTTAGCATTACCGCAGTAAACAAACCCTCGTGAATAATAGCATCATAACACGATAAAACTATATAAGGATGTTCTTGTGGGTTATTGTTGAATTTGTCGACAAGAAAAATCACATCCCTTTGGCGGAACTCCATTAAAGACTTTCTAAAGCTTGTAATTGTAAACGATAGGTTATTTCAGCTTCTTCAGAGTTACCTGCAGACACTCTGTTTTTGGATGCTTTCTTACGAAGAGCTAACTCCATTTCGTACATGGCGTCCAATAGTTTATTAAAAGAACTCTTATAAATCGAATTATGAAAAAAGTTTAGGCCTTCAAGGGCATCATAACTATCACGCATTGAATTAAGAGACTTTCGGACGAAGGATAATAAATCAGAGGTTTCTTCTAAGCTAATATCTTCATTTTTAACTATTTCAGTTAAGCCAACAATAGAAATATATTGGCGTTCAAGTCTTTTCTGAGATAGCCTTACAAGACGTGCCATAATGCCAGTATGAAGATGAAGTTTTAGTCTTTCTAAAACGCTATTAAACGGCTTAACCAGATTAGTTAGTATAGCAT
>JAYTCO010000007.1:0-5986 GCA_043736415.1 Ferruginibacter sp.
ATACTTAAGGTATTCATATCGCACGGCGGGTGAGAACCACCTCAAGCCCGGAGGCAAACATTATAAAGATTTTTAGGTTTAGATTATTACGAAGCAGAGCCTAGCCTGCGTCGGGGTTTCACGGATTAGTTTTTATATAACTAAATGTAAGTTGGTGAAAACCCCGCCGGGACGTAATTGAGGAAGAGGGATAGCGAAGGCACAGAAACGCCACCGCACTTTTTTATGCTGGATTTCTGCGCCAGATGGGGAAATTATTAATTGTAAAGCCCAGTACTGAACCCCAGTAAAAAAATAAGAGTAAGAAGTTAACAACTAAAAGCACACAAAATTCCCTCAATCCCAGATGCAGTACAGTAGTAGTTTATAGCCGATTTTCTTCTTTCAGCCCCCGTAGTGCAAAACTCCTTGTTGTGCGTTCGCTTTTTTTGTTCCTAGAAAGATTTGTTATTATTAAGTACAACTCATCAATATAATCAAGGTGCAAGAATTTCATAATCGTGACATTAAATTCGCCCTCTTTTATCGAAGTAACAAAACGGTGCCTTGGGCAATTTTTTTGATATTATTACTATCAATAAACGAGATTATCCAAACATAAGCCCCGGCATTTTGAGCAGTTCCTTTGTACGAACCGTTCCAACCATTATTAATGCTATTAGATGCAAAAACTACTTCTCCGAATTTATTATAGATGATAAAACTAAACGCTTCAACAGCAAAGATATTTTTAACTCTAAACAAATCATTTAGTCCATCATTATTCGGAGTAAATGCTGTAGGCATATTCAATTCACAGGTTCCTAAAAAGACATTTGCAGTGCTTGTTGTAATTCCGCATTCATTACTTGCACTAAGTATGTAAGTTCCTGCCTTTTTCACCTTTAGTGAAATATTAATACTTCCATCTTGCCATAAATATTTATCGTTTGTATTTGTAAGAGGTTGTAATAATATCTCCTGCCCACTGCATATAGTAGTTTCTTTAACCAGACTTACAGCCGGTTTTGATTTGTAAGTGATGTTTACAGAATCGTTTGCCTTACACCCGTTAATATCAACCAGAACATTATAAACTCCTGTTGTTTTAACCAGGTAAGAAGACAAAGTGCTTTTGTCTTGCCACAAGTAGGTTGCATTATTGTTAAATGCATCTAATCGTAAAGCTACACCATCACATAAAACAGTATCTCGTCCAAGCTGCACAATGGGAGCGGGCTTATAAAACACATTGATGGTATCAGTAGAAGAGCAGCCTTGTTCTGTAACGCTTAACCAATATAGCCCAGGGTTTTGTATTATTTTGGTATTTAAGATGTTCCCATTATTCCATAGATACGTTGCATTGGGCAAGTTAAAATTGTATGAAAGGTTTTGCCCTTCGCAAAGGATTGTATCTGCTCCGAGCGTAAAATGCGGCAAAGGATTTACTTTCAATATTTTTATAGCATCTGCCGACGAACATCCGTTTGCAGCAGTAGCTTTAATAGAATAAGTTCCTGCATCATTTACGGTGACTTTTTTTGAAACATCCCCGGTACTCCAATTATATTTAGAAAAACCGTTGCCCGCATCTAACAATAAAAATTGCCCTGTGCATAGAGAAGTGTCGTTGCCTAAAAATATAGGTGGCGAATTTAATACCGCTATATGAATGGTATCTTTTACAAAACACCCCGGCTTTTTCTCTGCAGTAGCTATATATATTGTATCTACCATGGGATTAACTATAACGGTACTGTCATTTACGGCAGTTAAGTTATATTGAGAACGCCAAACATAATTATAAAACCCACCGGTTGCCTTAAGAATCAAACTATCACTGTTACATTTTGCTGTATCATTTCCTATCTTAAAATAATAATTTGCAGCGCTTATATTGATAGTGTCGCTATACATTTTACCACAATAATCTTTTACTGTAATAAAATATTTACCCGGTTGTTTAACTACAAAAAAAGAATCTGCAGAGCCATCCTGCCATTGATAAGTTTTAAACTGATTGCCTGGTGAAAGTTTTATTGTATTGCCCTCACAAAGAATACTATCATCGGGCATATCTAACAAGCCCGATAAATTTACGTGCACGTTCATGCTATCACTGTACACATTGCAGCGATCATTTATTTTACTTATAATTTTATAATTTCCATTAGCAGGGAAGTTTATTGAAATCACGCTATCATTTACTACTGTATAAGCAGCTTGAGGACTGATAGTCCAATTCACACGGCTATTACAAGCCGAATTTCTTCTGGCTGTAAAAAGAACTGGAAGACCATTGCAAACCGAAGTATCACCTATTAATTTTATTGAATTACAAACACTGTTATAGGAACATCCTAACGTACTGAGGGGATAATTATTTAAAGTAACATTACCGGTTCCAATAGTACATACTTTATCTGTTATTTGAAGTGTTGAGGCCGGAGTTACTTTGGAGAAATTATAATTATTGGTAACAAACTTGTCTTGAACTTTTGGCATACAATTATTACCAATATTGCCGTTAAAATCGGTCTTACATATGGTAAAAGTTGACCTTGCCCCCACCCCTACGGCATTGTAATCCCAATCTGCTGCAAAAAATAAACCTTCCGTGTTTTGTTTCACATCATGCGGGTAGCCACCAATTAAATAACCCTGAAACCACTTTATGGAATCTTGTTTATCTATGTTAAAAATAGTCGCAGTAAACCCCCTCCCTATAATGCCGTAAAAGGAATTATCACTTTGCGCTACAAAAGAAATTGTGGTGGAAAAATTATCAGTGTAACCAACAATTCGCCTGATAGCAAGAACGTTGAATAAAGAATCAATACGTATATAAAAGGAGCTGCCTTCTGCATAAGTTTGATTAATCAAATTACCCGTTAAAAAGTATTGTCCATCGCCTTTATATAAATTTCTGAGTCCGCCCAGGTTTGCACAATCGAAATAACCGGTTCTGATTAAATTTCCGTTACCCGCATCTACGGAAGCTAAAAAACCCACCGGAGCTGCAAAATAAAATTCTTTACAAATGCCTGCCAATACTATTTTACCTCCGTCAATAACCATATTGGTAAAGTTGATATTATCATTGAATCGTAAATTTTTGCACCATTTTATTACAGTCATATCCCTATCATACCTTATGAGGTATCCCCCATATCTTCCACTAACATCTTCATACAATACCATTTTGTCGCCATTCTCTAACATGGCTATATCCCTGAAAGATTCTGAATAGGTAACATCATGACCATTGTCGATATTAAAATTCGTTTTTTTCTGGTAAATGATATTTCCTAATGTATCAAATTTTATTATATTATTCCCCATAACACACACAATACCGCCATCATAATCTGCTATAGCATTGCTAGTATTTCCCCCGAAACTGTACAAAGATTTGCTCCATGCCACTTCAGTATTTTTATAGATTCTGGCTATGAGTAGAGAATTACATATTATCATACTGCTATCTGGTAGTATGGTCAATTTATCTCCCTGCGACCCACCTGTGTTAAAGCCCCAACCGGTATAACTTTTAGCAAAAAAGTTCACAGAACAATCTTGTGAAAATCCTTTAGTAAAAAATAATTGGGTAACAATAAAAATTATCCATCCCCTTTTTAAAAACATTTTTCTTGTTTATATTTATAATTTACGAAATACCGAATATATAACTCATCATTGTCCAACGATACGCCCAACTTTTAGCATTTTAATAATCTTTTCATGTTAAAGCAGGTTTTTTAAAGTCACACACAACATATATACGTTCGTTAAAACGCGCTAAAAAAATTTAAAATTTATTTTCAAAACTGTTTATTAAACAACCATTGAGTAAAAAATCCGCGGTTTTCTTTCAGTAACTCAAATACAACTTTATCTATTATTCCTATCCAGATCATTAAAGATAAAATGCCCAAGGGCTGCGGCGGAGGGAGCGATGTGTGCCGCTTGTTTGCGGCATACGGTACAGCGACTAAGGCCGGACAAAAGCCGACCTTATTTAAAACTCCCACAGCCCCACACGTTCTTATTTCCCTGCAATCTCCTTCAACATTTCCTTCACCGCTGCATCAAGTTGGGTATCGTTTCCGCTTAACAGATCTTCGTAGCTTAAAGGCACTCTAATATCCGGTTCCAACTGCAAATTTTCTGTAGGTCGGTTTTCTTTACCAATTGTAGCAACCATGGGTATACCAAAAACTATTGTTGGGTCAATTTGTGTTTCCCACCAAACGGCGGTGCCGGTGCCAGGCACAGGCATGCCAATGAGTTTGCCTATGTTGTTTGCCTTGTACACATAAGGAAAAATATATGCATCGCTGTAATTGCCTTCGCTCATTAAAACGCAGCTTGGGCTTTGCCATCTGTCCATTGGCTCTGTTGGCGATACTTTATTGCCCTGTGGTGCAAAACGGAGATAAGTATTGCCGCTTAAAAAAGTATTTAGATCGTTGTGCAACCAGCCGCCGCCATTAAACCTGGTATCTACAATAAGTGCCTGTTTGTTTTTATTACGGCCCATTACTTCATCTACCACCGTTCTATAACTGCCATCGTTCATGCCCTGCACGTGTACATATCCTACTTTTCCGCCGCTTAATTTATCTACTTTATCGTACATTAATTTTACCCAGCGCTTGTACATTAATGCAGATTCTTCGCCAAAAGAAATAGGCTTTAAAACTTCTTCAAAACGGCTGTTGTTTTTAGCATCGTACATGCTAATCAAAGTATTTTTTCCTGTTTTTCTGTTGAGCAGTTTTGCCCAGTCTTCTTTATCGGTCACAGCCTCTCCATCAATTTTTTCAATAATATTACCGGCTTTTATTTTGCTTTCCGTTTTATCTGCAGGGCCACCGGTAATAACTTCTGTTATTTTTAAACCATTGCCTGTAAAACTTTCATCGTACAATAAACCAAGTACAGCAGTGGCATCCGGGTTTACCGTTTGCGGACTGTAACGCCCCCCAGTATGAGATGAATTAAGCTCTCCCAGCATTTCGCTCAGCAATTCCTGAAAGTCATAATTATTATTTATGTGCGGTAAAAATTTGGCATAAGTGGCTTTATACATACTCCAGTCTATGCCGTGTATTGTAGGGTCATAAAATTTTGCTTTTACCTGTCTCCAGGCATGGTCAAAAATATACTCCCGTTCTTTTGCAGGATTCCACACCATTTCTGCCGAAATATTTATGGGTGTTGATTTGCCTGCATCATCAATTTTTAAAAGGCTGCCATTGTTGGTTACAAAAACGCTTTTACCATCTTTACTGATGGCAATACCACTGGGTGAACCGCTAAGCTTGGCGAGTATTTTTGTATCGTGTGTGCGGGGTTCTGTTACCCACAAATCATAGCCTTTTTCAAATGCGGCGAGGTAATATATTTTAGATCCATCAGGAGTTACAGCATAATCGCTGATGGAAGAACTGTTGATGGTAAGCCTCATTTTTCTGTTATCAATATTGGCAAAATCCGGTGTCCATTTTTTTGAAGCTGAATCTTTTTTTGCACTTGAATCTTTTTTATTTACGGCAGTATCTTTAAAAAGACTGTACTCATCTTTTGATAATTTAAATTCATCGTAAGCAGGAGCATCTAAGAATGCACCGTAAATATCAACATCGCTGTTACCCTGATTAGCAAGTGAACGGCGTCCGTCTTTGTTGTTGACCCAGGTCATTAATTTACCACCCATGGCCCACTTTATATTCTCTTCGCCAAAACCACTGTTTATAGGGTGCATTGTTGTGCCCGAACCATCTGCTTTTATAATGGCTGCGTGCGAGGAGCCGAAGCCAAAAAATTCATCATCTGCTATCAGATATTTTCCATCAGGACTCCAGTTAAAATCAAGGTCGCCATCAGAATAACTATAATTTTGACCTTTGGGAATTAGTGTGCGTGTTTGCTTGCTTGCTATGTTATATACCTTCAACAAATTCCTGTTTTCGAGGAAGGCTATTTCCTTACCATCGGGAGA
>JAYTCO010000008.1:0-5982 GCA_043736415.1 Ferruginibacter sp.
AGCAGATCCACTTTATATGAATTTGTTGATGAATAATTATTACAATAAACATATATGCAGAATTTATCCTTTTCCCGAGCCACTTAACAGAATGTTTGGACACACAAATAATCAGGTTTACACTATCATGCAGGGACCATCAGAATTTGGTATTAGTGGTCGCCTTACTACATGGGACCGTACCGCAGATCTGTATAAAATAAAAGTACCGACCTTAGTGATAAGGGGAATGCATGATACCATGGACCCCGATTTTATGAAAATGATGAGTGAAAAACTTGGTAACGGGCAATTAGTTACTTGCCCGAATGGCAGCCATTGCAGCATGTGGGATGATCAGCCCAATTATTTTACCGGACTTATTTCATTTTTAAAAAGTAATAAATAGGGATAGTTTTTCTACTAAAATATTAAAGTTTAAAGCGTAATGCAAAAAACTAAAATAAAAATGCTACCGGATCTTTCAACAGAAAAGTCATTGAAGACGCTCGTTGAAAACAGAAAAATTTATGGATTGGATAACTGTGAAATGAATGTGTTTGAAACACACCAGCAGGCAACACTTGTGCCATTGAAATTTAACGATTTTATTGTTACAAGTATGTTGCGAGGCAAAAAAGTAATGCATCTATTTGATAAGCCAGGTTTTGATTACTTACCCGGAGAAACCGTTATTGTACCCTCAAATGTAGAAATGAAAATTGATTTTCCTGAGGCGTCAAAAGAGGATCCTACACAATGCCTTGCGCTGGCTATTCATCAAAGTAAAATAGAAGAAACGACATGTTTTTTAAATGAAAAATATGCAAATAGCCAGCCATGGAAACTTGATTATGACAGGTATTTTTTTTACAACAATGAAGAATTGGCTACTACCATAAATAAGTTATTGGGAATTTGCCTTTCAGATAAAAAAAACAAAGATATTTTTGCAGATTTAGCTTTACAGGAATTGATTATACGCATTGTACAGTCGCAAAACCTAGAGGCTGCACAATGCAATGAATCTAAAAATAGAAATAGTAGTTTTTCTGCAATTGTTTCATATATCAAAATAAATTTGTTTAAAAAGCTTAATCTCAAAACGCTTACAAATGAAGCCTGCATGAGTTCTCCAAGTTTGTACCGAATGTTTAAAAGAGAAATAGGTGTTAGCCCGATAGAATTTATTTTGACAGAGAAATTAAATTTTGCAAAGAAATTATTACAAAATCCAGCAATTCAAATTAATGAAGTTTGTTACGAATCGGGTTTTGAAGATTGTAATTATTTTATCAGAATATTTAAGAAAATGGAAGGTGTTACGCCAAAGCAATATCAACATTTAATGATGAATAACTTTTAATCTTCTAAAAATTTTAAAGGTTCTAGGTCCTTAAGTTCGGTCTCTGTAAACATCCTTGATTGCGTTAAAAAACGAAGCCCCATGGGTATCTCTATGGAAAAGCTGGATCCTCTGCCTTGCATAATATGAATATGTAATTGCGAATATTGCCAGTATTCAAACTGGTCCTTGTTCATCCAAAATTCGCACTCATCAATAACGCCAAGGCATACATCGCTGTAGCCAATTTTAAAATCGCCTTTTTCAAAGCACATCGGTTGTGAGCCATCGCAGCAACCGCCGCTTTGATGAAACATTAGCGGACCAAATTTTTCCTTTAAAGTTGCAATTACTTTGCTTGCATCTTCGCTTACAGAAACTCTCTTTACCATGATGCAAATTTATCAACTATTAAATACAGCATTAAAAATGATTGGTTACAATTCTTTAATAAAATCCGGTAGGTTGGAAGGATGAAATAAACAGCTACAAAACGATTTTACCATCCCAACAACTTACCGGAAAACTAATTTTAAAAAAATTTAAATAACTATTAGTTATAAGTACTTTTTACCAACTAAAAAAATCCCAGTTTATTTTTATCATAACTAATAAGCATATTTTTTGTCTGGCGGTAATGGCCCAGCATCATTTTATGGTTTTCTCTGCCGAAGCCAGATTTTTTATAACCGCCAAAAGGTGCATGAGCAGGGTAGTGGTGGTAACAGTTTACCCAAACACGGCCTGCCTGTATTTGCCTTGGTGCCTGGTAAAGCTGGTGCGCATCCCTCGTCCAAACACCTGCACCCAAACCATATAAAGTATCGTTTGCAATTTCCAAAGCTTCATTAAAATCTTTGAATGTAGTTACACAACAAACCGGGCCAAAAATTTCTTCCTGAAAAATTCTCATTTTATTGTGCCCTTTAAAAAGTGTTGGTTGAATGTAATATCCGGTGGCAAGTTCACCATCCAAAGTTTGTTTTTCACCACCAACTAAAACCTCTGCACCTTCTTCTCTACCAATCTTTAGGTACGATAATATTTTTTCGTATTGGTCATTGCTCGCTTGTGCACCCATCATCACTGTTCCATCTAAAGGGTTTCCAACTTTTATTGCTTTTATGCGGGCTATCACTTTCTCAATAAACCTATCGTAAATACTTTCCTGTATAAGCATTCGACTTGGACAAGTACAAATTTCGCCTTGGTTTAAAGCAAACATAACTGCACCTTCAACAGCTTTATCTAAAAATTCATCATCATGGTCCATTACAGATTCAAAGAATACATTTGGCGATTTGCCACCAAGTTCCATTGTAACAGGAATAAGGTTTTCAGATGCATATTGCATAATTAACCTACCTGTTGTTGTTTCTCCTGTAAAAGCAACCTTCGCAATTCTGGATGAAGTAGCCAATGGTTTTCCGGCTTCTGCCCCAAATCCGGTAACGATATTTAAAACGCCCGGGGGTAAAATATCTTTTATAAGTTCCATTAAAATAATGAGCGATGTAGGCGTTTGCTCAGCAGGTTTTACTATACTGCAACAGCCCGAAGCGAGTGCCGGGGCTATTTTCCAGGTTGCCATGAGCAAAGGAAAATTCCATGGTATAATCTGTGCAACAACGCCTAAAGGTTCAGGAAGATTTATGCTCACAGTAGTTGCATCATGTTCAGAAATTGTCCCTTCTTCGGCTCTTATCACACCGGCGAAATACCTAAAGTGATCTACAACCAACGGCAAATCTGCTGCACGTGTTTCTCTTAAAGCTTTGCCATTATCAATACATTCTACTACTGCCAGATATTCCAAATTGGCCTCTATAACATCAGCAATTTTGAGCAGAATATTACTTCTGTAAGTGGCACTGGATGAGCCCCATGTTTTAAAGGCTTCCAACGCTGCGTCTATTGCCAGCTCTACATCTTCCTTTGTTGATCGGGCAGCTTTTGTAAATACTTTTCCATCAATAGGAGAAATGTTATCGAAATATTCTCCTTTAACCGGAGGTACAAATTTTCCTCCAATAAAATTATCGTACTGAGGTTTAAATTCAGGTTTTTGTGCTATTGTACTCATATTTTGTTTGGTTTTATACTTCAAAGGTTCTTTTAAATTTCACTTAACGGTAGCATGTTTCATTCAATTTATAGCATCATCTTTTCAATTTTACTTTTTCGATTATAGAAAAATATTTTAAGTAAAAAAACATCAAAGCCTTAACAGTATTGCTTTTCAGCCAAACAAACTCCGTTTAACAAAACATTATTACCATTTAGCCATTCAAATAATCTTGTAACTTAATTTTTACGTTAATTTTACGACATGCAACAAATTGCATCATTTATGATGAGTAAAAAATTTATTCCCGTAATGCTCGTATTAATGAGCATTGGTTTATTTATTGGTTTCAAATCTATGGGCAAATCAGAAAGTAACAAAGATGAAAATCCTAAATTACGTTACGCAAAAATTTTAAAAAACGTAGGTATATTGTTAGAAGAAGGACATTTTAGCCCAAAGAAAATTGATGATGAATTTAGTAAAGCTGTACTTAAAAGATTTGAAGAAGATCTTGATGGAGAAAAAAACATTTTCTTCCAGTCTGATATAAATGAATTAAGCAAATACAACAACCGAATCGATGATGAAATACATGGAGCTGAAATTGAATCTTTTTATGCAGTAAATACACTTTATTTAAAAAGACAAAACGAAGTTTCTTTATTGTATCAAAAAATTCTTGCAAAACCTTTTGATTTTACTGTGAATGAATCTGTGGAATCTAATCCTGAGAAACTTTCTTTCCCAAAAAATGAAACAGAGCGCTCTGATTTGTGGAGAAGAAGAATGAAGTACATGTCACTTGGCAAATACTCAGACCTTTTAGAAGAAAGAATAAAAAATAAAGATAAAAAAGACTTCAAAATAAAGGTGGATTCAACATTGGAAAGAGAAGCTCGTGACTTTGTTAGAAAGCAGCTTGAGCGTTATTTTACAACTAAAAAAAGCAGAGAAACAATTGATGAGAATTTCAGCACGTTCGTAAATGATATTGCGGGCAGTATGGATCCGCACACCGATTATTTTGCTCCAGTAGATTTGCGTGGCTTTAATGAATCTATGAAGGGAAGTTTTTATGGTATTGGTGCTCAGTTAAAGGAAGAAGATGGAAAAATAAAGATTACAAGTTTAGTAAGCGGCATGCCTGCTTGGAGAAGTGGGGAATTGAAAGAAAATGATGAAATAATAAAAATTGCACAGGGTGCGCAGGAACCAATTGATGTAACCGGCTATTCTGTAACAGATGCTGTAAAAATAATAAGGGGTTCTGAAAAAGGATCTGAAGTAAGATTAACCATACGCAGAATTGATGGTAGTACAAAAGTTGTTGCACTTTTAAGAGATGAAATAAATATTGATGAAACCTTTGCTAGATCTGTTATCATCAATAGCGATCATAAAATCGGTTACATTTATTTACCTGAGTTTTATGCAGATTTTCAAAATCCTTCTAAACCAAGGTGTGCAGCAGATGTAGCCAAAGAGATTGAAAAATTAAAGAAAGAAAATGTAGACGGAATTGTACTTGACCTTAGAAATAACGGTGGTGGTTCTTTATACGATGTTGTGCAAATGGCGGGTTTATTTATTGAAGACGGGCCAATTGTGCAGGTTAAAAGCAGAGATGATAAACCTTCAATTCTAAGGGACAGAGATAAATCAGTACAATATACCGGACCGTTTGCTGTGATGGTTGATGAAAGAAGTGCTTCAGCATCTGAAATATTTGCGGCAGCAATTCAGGATTATAAAAGAGGGATTATTATTGGCAGCACAAGTTCGTATGGCAAAGGAACAGTGCAAAGAACTATCCCTTTAAACCCTGAAAGTGAGAACAGTTTGATCAGTAATAATAAAGCTGAAGATCTTGGTTCATTAAAATTAACGTTACAAAAATTTTACCGAATAAATGGAGGTGCTACGCAAATTAAAGGAGTAACCCCCGATGTGGTTTTACCTGACGGACTTGAATATCTAAAATTTAGAGAGAAAGACAATAAATATGCATTGAAGTGGGATGAAATTGAAAAGGTAGATTACAAACCATGGGAAAATTACACGAATTTAAGCGCCGTTATTAGTGCCGCTAATACTCAGATAGCTACAAGTCCAAATTTTATAAAAATAAAGAACAGCGTTAAAATTTTAGAAAGTAACTCTAACAAGCTTTTCAGTTTAAATCTAAAACAATATGAGGACGAAAAAAAGCAATTGAAGGCTGTTTACAAACAACTGGAGGAGGCTTACAAATTAGCAAAATCTATGGATGTAAAAAACATAGTAGCAGATACTATTGAGATCAATAAAACGAAAGAAAAAATAGATAGAAACAAACAGTTTGTGAAAAGAATAGGGGAAGATATTTACATCGATGAATCAGTAAAGATTTTAAACAAAATGATTGTGAATGATAAAATGGCTAAAAGAAATTAAGCCGGAAACATCATAAAAAAAGCCGCCATGTATTTTACATGGCGGCTTTTTTTTAGTTTAAAGGTAATGTACTGAAAAATAGTTGGTGGATTTCTGGTTTAAAATTCTTTAATTGTGTCCGTCTACTTTAAGAGGAAGCAAGCTCTGCTGGAGAGCA
>JAYTCO010000009.1:0-5979 GCA_043736415.1 Ferruginibacter sp.
AGATGTATGGCGCATGGGCTTTATTACCAAAGAAGATATGAGCGATTTTGGGCTGGTTGATTTTGTTGCAGTATATATTCCGATGGCTTATTCAGTAGCCGGCAATGTGTACATCATTCCAAGAGCGAGGATAAAACACATCACACATATATCGAGCGCACAGACGATGAAATTTGCTGTGAGTGGTGGTGTTACGGATATATCGGAAGAATGATTATTTTAATCTTTCAACCTGGTCATTTACATCTACAGAAGTTTTTTTAGAATATTTTGCGTATTTAATTTTATTAAAATTGAAAGATAAAGTCAAACTAAAAAGCCTGTTAGGAGTAATTGTAGTTATTAAATTTGAAACGCCTCTGTTGTTTACTAAAGATTTTGCAAATCTATTTTTTTGTGCAAAATTGTCAGCAGATACAGTTACAAAAAACATCTTTTTATAAATATTTTTACCGTAATAAATACCATACATAACTGTTCCAAAATTATATCCTTGTGCATTATTTCCTCGACCATTGATAAAGCCATTATAGCCGAAGTCACCGAGGTTTTTTACTGAGTAGTTGCCATTAGACGAAATTGACCATGTAAACCCATTATAACGAGAGTTGAAAGCAGTATTTTTAAAAGAAGAAAAGGTAATAGAAGGAGCAATTGTATAGAAAAATTTGCTTTTTAAATTGCCTTGAAGCCTAAAGTAATAAGCTAAATTGAATGACGAAGTTTTGTTATTTGATACAGCAATATAATTGCTATTCTGAAAAATATTAAATTGATTAATAACATCGTACGAGCGGGAAAAATAAATGTTGTGTGAAGTAAAAACTTTTTTTCTAGTGTTTAATTCTAAAGATAAATTTATGTTTTTCTCAGGCTTTAAATTGTTTAAGCCTATCCTACTAAATAAGGGGTTATCATTTATTAATACAGGATTCAGATAATCAATATTTGGTTTTTTAAACGAAAACCTCGTACTCCCAACAAAAGATGTTGTTTTATTGATTAGTTTATATAGCCTAAAGTATGTTTCAGGTAAAAAGTAACCTATCTGTTTATCATCCTTATTTTTTACCAAAAATATCTCCGATAAAAATTCAATTCTTAAATTAGATGTTTTTGAAAGACTCTTTAACAGTGAAAAAAATGGCTTTATAGATAGTTGATTTTGAAGCAAAGAATCCTTTTTTGTTTTTACTAATTTATTAGTCCCACTTAACTGTCTATTAAAAATATTTACATCAGAGTTATATCTTTTATAATAAGTTAACAAGCCTGACTCATATCTAGAATTTGCATTTTTTAGGTTTTGATAATTATACTTTATAGCCAATGCTATAGGCCTGCTTAAGTATGTTCCTCCTACACTATCTACCAACTTTTTGTTTACAGTACTAATGTTGTTAATTTGATTATCATTATTAATTGTACCGGAAAAAGCGAAATTATTTACTGCCCATTTTTTCTTGGATAATGAATATCCAAGTTGAAGGTTTAAAGAATTATTTGAAGAACTTAGTACATTATTTGATCTCTCTGTAGGTATGTTTAGTAAGTTTTGGTTCTTATTGTTTCTAGTTGAATTAATATAGTTAAGGCTCACGTTAAAATCTTTGGTTGAATCAATTCTTAAACCGTAATCAATTCTACTTATCACTGTGGAATATTGTTGTAAGTATTGAGTACTATCAAAAGAAAGTAAGTTTTTTGTGTTTTCATCTCTAAGCTCAAATATTCTACTATTGTTTAGTTTGTCGCTATTGGCAGAAACCCTCATTGCTATATCACTTTTTTTATTAAGAATAGTAAGGTTTCCATTGGGGTTAATATTTTCTCGGGTATCAAAACTAATACCAATACCACCGCTACTTCCCTTAATATTAGCATCCATCGTTAAAATATTTATTACTGCACCATATCCCTCATTTTTAATTCTTACAGTAGGGTCGGTATCCAAATCAACCCTTAAGATTCTTTCTACTGTAATATTTTGTAAAATTTCATTCCAATTTTCCCCAATTCCATTTCGCTCTCGTCCATTTATTAAAAATTTGATTTTTTCTCCATTTTTAAAAGATAATTGATTGTTCATAAAATTTACAAATGGTAGCCTTTGCATGCCATAGGCAATAGATTTTTTTAAGAACAATGAGTCTTGTTGTGGAAAATAACTATACCCGGAAAGACTTTGAGTAACCAAAGTTTTCTTTGCATTTACTACAACAGCAGACAATTGAGTATTATTAATGTGTATGACAGTATCGTTTGTAACAACAAGCTTTTTAAAATCTTTAATTAAAATTTCGGGATTAGAGAAACTGAGTGTAAATGGAATTCTAGACTTTACCAAAATTGGTTCTAACATTTTCTTTTGCAAAACTGTATCAGACTGTACAAATAATATTTTTGTTTTGTTGGTAAGACTAATATCTGCTGTATCGCAATAAACCTTTACAGTAACATATTGCGCATTTGCCTTGGCAGTTATAAATATTAAAAGTAAAATATAGTAAAATTTGTTAGTCTTTTGCTTCACTTTTGAGATTTAAAGTTTTTGATAAACGTATTATCCCATTTTTCTTTACAAATGATAAAGGATAAATTTCCTCGTTTGGATTTGGGAATGTAAAAATATTGGCTGTATCTAGAATAACATTTTTTCTTTCAAAAAATGACTTTTCAAATCTATTCTTGAACAGTTTGAATGAAGCTATTCTAGTAAAGACAAATATATAATAATCATTTGAAACGTTGTCTAAAGCAAATTTTTCGACATTACTTATACAAGAGTTACACCCACTATTAGGAATTAAATAAATAGTACAATTTTTATTTTTTCTTATTGCTTCAAATTTTTCGAGCCCATAGTTGGTTTGCTCATTAGTTGTGGTGCTTTTACACTTATTTGTTGTAACTAATATTAACAGTAAACAAACTAAAATACATATTGTTTTCGTCATTTCTTTTTACTTTTTGGATGTATAAACCTGCAGGTGAAACAAAAAAATTAAAATTCGAATACTCCCATGGCAGATCATTATATCCTAAGATTTCAAAATTTCTGTTATAGGTAATTAAAAATTTAGGTTGTGGACCTACATCATCTTTTTCTAAACTTTCTTTGTTTGTAGGTTTTAATAAGAACCTATAAAATAAATCTCGATATTTATCATATATGAGAGACCCAAAAGAATATTGTGAATAAAAATGCCTTGGTAAAAATCCTTTATCATTAATACACTTAAATTCCATCTTAAAAGGAATAGACTTTATATGTGGTTTAATTTCAGGTAGAATTGTCTTAAAAGAAAAGGATTGGTCACGAAGATCAAATATGCCAATTTGGGAAGATGCGGGAAAAGAGTAATAGATTTTATTTTCTACAACTTCGGTATTGTACACATGCCTAAAGTAGAATCCTCCCCAATCAACTTTATCATAGTCGGATGGATAGCGTCCGTAAAAAAGAATTGTATCCTTTTTTATTCTATTTATGATAAATCTGTTATTAATATCTAATGTTTTCAATTCACCACCCAAAAAACCAGTAGTCAAAATATCGGTTCCGTAAACATTGGGAGGTTGTTTGGATGAAATTTCCGGCATAGGGTAAAAGTGAAGGCTATCTAAAACTTTTTTTTCTGCATTTGTTGAGTCTAAGATTTTGCCCAAGGAATTAAGTAAATAAATTTTATGAAGGTTATCCGAGTAAATAAAAACAGAATCCAAATTCTGAAACCACCCAGACGTTAAATTAAACCTTGGATTTGTAATTTGTAGATAATTAAAATTCTGATATTGAACAACTTTGCCTGAAGAATCAAAAATAGTAATTGAGTTATTAAAGTTATTCACACTTAGGAAAAGCTCTCCTTTTTTAAAAAAAGTTTCAGGATATGCATTTGTATTTGAATCAACGGAAAATTTTAAGCTCGATGTTTCTAACAAATAGTTATTGTTTTCAAGCTGAAATGTATTTTTAGAGCTACAAGCCGAAATAAAAATTAGACCTAAGAGAATACAGGTTTTCATAAGCTTAATATTTTTTACTTTAAAAATCGGAGGACAGAAAATGTTTCTGTTTTGGTTAAAATTAGAAAAGAAGAGTTCACATTTCAATAAAACAAAGAAAGGCACGTATCATTTAAGATACCAATGCCTTTCTCATTTTTGTAAACTATTACTTTTTGCAGTTTACACATCCTGCTCCAGAACTCCAACAAACATAAGAATCGCTACCGGAGGCTGTGTAATGTTTGGTGCAATAACCATCATTATCAGGCCCTAAACTTATGCAACCACCGGTTCCTGTACCTGGCTCCTCGGGTAACATTTCGTCCCGTGGCGTTTGTTGAGAATATGATAGAAAACTAATAGAAATAATTATCAAAATCGTTGTTATTACCTTTTTCATTTTTCAGTTTTAAAATTTGGATTATTATTTTACGCAATCAAAACAAGTCGCCCCGTGACAAGAGGTGGTTTCACAAGTATATGAGGGTAAACCATTGCCGCCTGAATATTTATTACAGTATCCATTATTCGAAGTTCTAGACGTACATGGAGTACCGCCTCCTTCAGATGGAGAATCAATAGACTCGAGCTGAGCAGTAGCCATGAAACTTAGAATAAACATAGCGAGAAAAGCAGAAATTATTTTTTTCATTTTTTAATGTTTTAAATATTATCGAACACAATTGTATTGTTGACAACAGCCAACAAATTCGCAGATATAGGTCTTTTACAACTTCGCTGTTTACATAGCTGTTACAAGTTCCAGTATTTGATCCAAGGAGACTTCTGCAAACAGCACCGCCATTTTCAGATGGAGAATCAATGGAGTTAAACTGAGCAACTGCAACGAAAACTAAAATAAACAAAGCGAGAATATAAAAGATGACTTTTTTCATTTTATACTTTTATTTCAGGTTAAACCAGTTGGCGGAGAATGGCAATAATTCATACTTTTATCTTTTGTGTATGTTAAACTTTTTGTTTTATTCACTCTAATGTGTTTAATTAAACCAAAACCTATTATAAAAATAGTAAAAGAATTGTAATATGGCAAATTTGCTATAATATTTTTTTTCTATAAGATTCACCTTGGATACTTGAAATATTCAAGAGACCAAGAAGGAATAACTAAATTTGGATTGCAGGTAAAAGGAATGCGACTTCAGAGAGGCTTGTCGCAGGAACAACTTGCTTGGGCAACAAATCTTGAATTCTCTCAAATAAATAGAATAGAAAGCGGTAAGATTAATACTAGTATCTCTAATGTCTTTATCATTGCAAAGGCTTTATCAGTAGAACCCAAAGAATTATTTAATTTTCAAAATACAGTATAGCTTCTGAGCAATTAGCAAAACCTAAAACGCTTTAAACAATGAAATATTTAATAAAGGCATTAACTTTTTTAGGTATTTCTTTATTGTATTCCCTCCCATCATTCTGCTGGGGTTTTTATGCACATCAAAAAATAAATTACTACGCCTGTTTTTTACTGCCGCCGGAAATGATGGTTTTGTATAAACCGAATATTGCTTTTTTATCTGAACACGCCGTAGATCCTGATAAGCGCCGTTATGCCATAAAAGAAGAAGGGCCAAGGCACTTTATTGATATTGATTATTATGGCAAATATCCGTTTGATTCGCTGCCCCGAAAATGGAAAGATGCAGTTGCAAAATATACTGAAGACACCCTGCAAACCCAGGGCATTGTACCATGGCATATTCAGGTGATGCTGCAAAGATTAACGAACGCTTTTAAGGAAAAAAATTTTAGCGGTATAATGAAAAACAGTGCCGAGCTTGGCCATTACATTGCAGATTCGCACGTGCCTTTGCATGCAAACAGTAACCACAATGGGCAATACACAAATCAAAAAGGCATACATGGTTTTTGGGAAAGTCGTGTGCCTGAACTGCTAGCTGAAAAAGATTGGGATTTTATGATTGGCAAAGCAACTTACATTAAAGA
>JAYTCO010000010.1:0-5959 GCA_043736415.1 Ferruginibacter sp.
CAGGCAATAAATAATTTTGTGCCTTGTAATTAAAAACATAATTAGTACCCGATCCTTTTATTTGACCATCATATTGCACATCTTTTGTTATAGGTTTTAGATTGCTTAAAGCATATTTTATGCTGTCTTCTGTCCGCACATTTACACCATATAAATATCCGAGTGTCCATGCAATATCATCGTACGGAGGAAACTTTGCATCTTTTGAAAAATTCTGTTTCGTTAACAGCGATACTGCAAGATTTCGGTAAGGTTGATCAAGTAATATCACATAATCATTTTTATTTTTGCCTGTATCAACCTGCTGTACTTCTATGTTTTGTTTGCGTAGCTGGTTTACAAGATAAGCCGCCATCATGGGGTCATGCTGTTCAGCAGGAATAACAAATGCACGTGGCTTATCTTCTTTACCTTTTCTGATATTGTTTAACCCTTTTTGATAAAAATTCCGCAACAATACTTTTGCATTATCTGCAGTGTAAGAAAGAGATGCAAGTACACCGGCTTCCATATAATTTATGTTGTTGCGGGATGACCAATAAACCTGTTGTGTAGCAGGATCGGGGCGGTACCATTCTTTACTCGTTGCTGCATCTCCCGCATATTTCATGTTAGATAAATCACGCAAATAAGTATTTGCGCCGGCATTACCAAAGGTTTCGTAAAAGCGGCCAATAGAGTTATGGTTATTGGCAACCCAAATGCTATAGCCCGGGTACCAGCCATCGTAAAATGCCCATGTAAATGCGCCGGGCAAACCCTGTGCAGCTAAAGCAGTAATATCATGGTTAGCCATTATCTGCCATTCGCCAATTGTTATAGGGTCAACTGTTTCGTTGTAAGGCCCTGTTCCTGTTGACATATAAATTAAAGGAACAGATTCGTGGAGGTCAAGCATAACCGTTGGATGCCAGTCATAATAAATATTAAAAATGGTTTTTGTAAGTTGTTGAGATACCTGAATACCATCGCGATTGTTATCATGAAAAACATATTTGCCCCAATAAGGTGGTGAATAACTGAAGCCATCATCAAAATTTATTCTTGCTTTTGAATAGCGGTAATACCAGTCTACCTGCTTGTCACGCCCATCTGGTTCTGATACCGGATTGATGATAACAATAATATTTTCCCTAATTTTTTTTATGTCCTCAGTATTGTCTGTAACAAGCCTGTAGGCAAGTTCCATCAACATTTCGGGCGATCCCATTTCTGTTGAGTGAAGCCCTCCGTTTAAATAAAAAACCGGTTTTGTACTGTTGATGATTGGCTTAACATCTGTCGTACCCACTTTTCTTGGATCAGCTAAAAGTGCTAACTGGTTTTTAAAAAACTCAGGACGTTTCATGGCATCTTCATTGCCAATCATTAC
Source organism: Ferruginibacter sp. (assembly GCA_043736415.1). Lineage (GTDB taxonomy): Bacteria > Bacteroidota > Bacteroidia > Chitinophagales > Chitinophagaceae > Ferruginibacter. Next base: position 1,373 of record JAYTCO010000010.1, read on the forward strand.
CAGGTTAATTGCACGACCTTCTTCTGTTGTGCCTACCTGCTTTATCGCTATTAAGGATGAAGTTGCTGCAAGCTTTTTATAATAACTGTATATCTCATCTGTATGATGCATAATGCCCGGTGCACCTATAATACTTCCAAAAAACTTTTGCGGAGAAGGAACCTGTGCATCTACAACAAGGTTCAGTACAGAGGAAGGCAGAAACCTTTTATCTGTCGTATATTCTTTTATTTTTTGATTGTAAGTTTCATCAATTTGCTGTGCATTTACATGTGTAGATGTAGCCAGTAAAAACATAAATGATAGACAATGCAGTTGCCGGGTAAATGACATAATAATTGGTTTTATTAAAAAAGAAAGTAGTTAATATTTACTATTGATTTGGTCTCATGATCAACCATAATTAATTTTTGGCATAATTAGTTTTATGTTGTGACAGGCTTCCACAATTTAATTGTAAAACATACATAGCACAAAAGTTTGTTTGGTAATGCTTATTTTAATCTGAGGTGTAATTTTATTACTGGTTGCTGTCTCCATGACAAAAAAAGTAGCACTCACATGAAGCAGCCAAGAATGAAGAAAAAACATTAAGCTCGAGCTGGAATATTTTTTTTAGGCTGTGCAAACACAGCTTTCAAAATGGATTTGTGTGTATGAGCACGGAAACCTTAAGTTAGCGGTTATGTAATGGATAATCTAAAAGTTCAATTAACATTTGACAAAAACTTTATTATTTCGTAAATTCGTTAGGTGACAAAAAGCAAAAATATTGGACTAAATTTTATCATCGACAAGTTGACAAATTCTATCGAAAACACTTTGACAGGTGAGGTTTTCGACACAGAAATTGTTAGATTGATAGGTACAGACGCCAAACAAATAAGAAAAAAAGATTGGCAATTTGATTGGCTTCAAGAATTAAAAGACAAGACCAAAGAAATTTATAAGTTGACAACGGTTAACAATCCAACCATCATTCAAGGGCTTGTTAGCATCGAGGACAACCAAGATCATGTTTTTATGCACTTAATTGAGAGTGCTAAATTCAACAAAGGAAAAGGAAAAGTTTATTTCGGTGTGCCAGGAAATCTTGTTGCTTATGCTTGCAAAATATCGATCGACAAAGGTTTTGACGGGTTCCTTGCATTTGATGCTAAGTCTGCACTTATAAAGCATTATCAAGAATCACTTCATGCTACCCATTTTAGAGGTCTAAGAATGTTTGTTGAACCAAGTGCAGCAATAAAACTAATCTCACAATATTTTAAAAGCTAAAATTATGGGACTCATCAAAGAAGCAAAAAACATTGACTTATCAACAAAATCGGAACCATGGACAGAACAAGAACTTGTTGATTTTAGAAAAATAATGCAAGATATTAAACAAAAAAATGCAAAACGTAAAGAGCGAACATTGCGATTTAGGAGTGAGAAAACACAACCTGTCTAACAAGCACGAACCGCTAAAAATTGGGTTTTTGCAAATACGGCTTTAGTTGATGCAATGGGCAGTTATTCATATTTCGGCTTACTCCTTAGCAAAGTATCGACCCTGGCCGGACGTTAGGTAAATTATAATCTTATTTTCGCTTTAAACAAAAAATTTATCGTTCATTTCTGCTACGTTATCAAACTTATAAAAACCTGTGCTACAGTTAAATAATATTTAGCATAACTGTACTTATACTTCTCAGATAAAGCACTTGAGTTACATTTTGCTATATATGGAGCGACTATTCATAAGAGTGATCGAAATTTAATTTTTCTGTAGATTTATTAATAAGACGGTTATAAATATGAAGCTTTTGCAGGGTTAATACAATACTTTTATTATGCTAAGAATGCAGGTTTGTTTTCTAATAAATTTTATAGATCAACAGTTTGAATATTTCAGTTTAAGGTTTATACCTCTACAATCATCTTGCCCGTATTATTTCCGCTAAATAAGCCTATCAAGGCTGATGGCAGTTTATCAAACCCTTTTACAATTGTTTCTTTATATTTTAATTTTCCTTCCTTAAGCCAGTGAGACAAATGGTTAAGACCTTCCTCAAACTGGCTTTGGTAATTGCTCACAATAAAGCCCTGCATTAGTACACTTCTGGTTAACAACATCGGTTGCAATCTGGGACCCATTGGTATTTCAGTGCTGTTGTATAAAGCAATTTGTCCGCACAATACAATTCTTGCATTAAAGTTTATATTGCTGATGACTGCATCAGAAATTTCTCCACCTACATTATCGTAGTAAATATCTACCGCATTTGGACAAACATCCGCAATAGCTTTTTTAATGTCAGAAGTTGTTTTGTAATTTATGACTTCATCAAAGCCAAATTCTTCTTTCAGCAGTTTTACTTTTTCATCGCTGCCTGCTATCCCAACTACACGGCAACCATGCAGTTTAGCTATTTGTCCAACCACAATGCCAACCGCTCCGGCAGCGCCAGAAACGACAACTGTTTCTCCGGCTTTGGGTTTACCAATATGCATTAAACCAAAATAAGCTGTAAGGCCGGGCATGCCTAAAATACCCAGATAATAACTTGCAGGTGCTATAGATGTGTCTACTTTTATTAAACCATTTTCTGCGACAATACAATGTTGCTGCCATGGAAGATTGCCTGTAACAATATCATTTTCTTTAAAATTAAGAGAATTACTTTTTGTTACTTTAGCTATAACACCACCGGTAACTGGTTTGCCGATTTCAAATGGAGGAACGTATGATTTTGCATCATTCATTCTGCCACGCATGTATGGATCTACTGACAAAAACATAGCTTCTAACAATACTTCTTTATCTTTTATTTCAGGCAATTCAAAATCATTTGTCTGAAAATTTTCCATTACAGTCTTACCATTCGGTCTGCTCTTAAGTACAATTTGCTTTGTTGTCATGATGTATAGAAATTTTAAGTTCAGATTTTAAAATATGCTTAAGAGCTTTTTAGAATGCTGAATATTTTTTAAACAAATTGATTCTTTCCATTTTTATTATATCAGTAGAATCCTAAACATTTATATTTAATTTTCAAGGTAGTAATGCACAAATCATTTAGTTATATTCTTACTTTTTGTTAATGTGGCTTTGCTAAAACCATTAAAATTATATTGTTTTGAATGAGCATATTCTACAAAGTCTCAGTCAGACAAACCAAAAAAGCAGCGGCCAAAAATCCTTCCGAATTTGTTGACGCTGCTTCTTCTTCAAACTGCTGCCAACATAAACGAAAGTTCCATTTTAAAAATATAGGTTTAGTTTTAAGCAAAAGCATTTTTAAATTTATTTTATCAGCCAATAAAGCGGGTAAATAAAATTTGACTTCAATGCCTTGAGTAACAATAAAAACAACAGCAATTTTAAAACCAAACAAAGTATCTAACTCATAAAATATGGCTTCAGGATTTTTTGCATTATTAGATGATATTTCTGCTTTGGTAAAAGCAAGCGCCGCCAGTTTAGATGATGTGCCTGCACAGGTAGCCAAAACTACCGGAAAAGTTTCAGGTATTGTTATAGACGATACAGCGGTTACGCCTAAATATGTTGTTGGGCTCGACCCATCCCGGGAGCTTTCCATTATTTTTCAGATCGCAAAGAAATCCCTGATCAATAAAATTTTAATATTAAGTCCTGCTGCCTTGTTGCTTGGGTATTTTGCCCCTTGGGCTATCACACCTATTTTAATGTTAGGTGGTGCTTATTTATGTTTTGAAGGTTACGAAAAGTTACATTCTTTATTTAGCAAGCACCCCGAAGTGACGGCAGAAAGCGAAGCATTAAAAACCATAACACCAGAGGAACTGGAAAAGGAACGGGTTGCGGGTGCTGTTCGAACTGATATTATTTTGTCAGCAGAAATTATGGCTATTTCCTACAGCCAGGTAACTGACCAGCCGGTAATAAACCAAATTGCAGTAATGCTTGCCGTGGCTGTTTTTATTACGGTAGCGGTGTACGGGTTTGTTGGTTTTATTGTAAAAGCAGACGATATTGGCGTGCACCTGGCCCAGGATAAATATCATCCTGCTGCTCAAAAATTTGGACGTGGTATTGTAAAATTTATGCCTCATTTTCTGCGTTACTTAAGTTATGTAGGTACGGCAGCTATGCTTTGGGTAGGTGCCGAAATTATTGCCCATGGTATTCCCTTTACAAGCCACCTGCTGCACAATTTAGAAGTTGCACTAGCCCATATACCGGTGGTGGCATGGCTTGCAAAGGCAGTGGCTTGTGCCATTGGCGGGCTGTTGGTAGGTTTTGTTGTAGAGAAAATTGTGTTGCTGGTTAAGATGGTTTTCCGACCTAAAAATGAGGTGCAAAAAATTTGATATTTTATCTTCTGATGGAGAAAATATAATAATTTGCTTCAGTTTATTTTTTGTTGGTCGATGAATTTGTATATTTCCCGTTTAACAAATTAGCAGGCTGGCTTGCTTCTGTGCCTGTTCTTATAACGTTTTACACAGCATTGATGATAGCGGTAATGTACTGAAAAATAGTTGGTGGATTTCTGGTTTAAAATTCTTTAATTGTGTCGGTCAACTTTAAGAGGAAGCAAGCTCTGCTGGAGAGCAACT
>JAYTCO010000011.1:0-5956 GCA_043736415.1 Ferruginibacter sp.
CTGGTTTACGAAGTTCAGGGGCATGCAAAAGGGCATGAAATGTTTGTAGAAATTGTTTTAAAAGATCAATCCATTACAAGATTTGGCTATTGATCCAGCAACTATAAAACTGCAACTAAACTATTATTTGCGAATCAATTTACCAAAAACCAAATTAGTATTTAAATATTTATAGGTAAAATGATAAGTTACAAATTCAGCCTTATTTTAAATCCACACAAATGCTGTAATCAAAATTAAATTTCGAGAGCTGACACATTTAAATATAAATACTCAAATCATATGTTCACTTTTTCTCATGAGCAGATTGCCAATTTATAAATAATACTGCGTACGATAAATACTAAAAACCCTTTAATGTTTTTGGAATAATTAGGGAAATTCAATTTTACAAGCATTTTATTGGTTTACAATATGTTTCTTATTTATAATTATTTTTAACAAAAAAAAATTAAACAATGTCAAAAGAAGTAGCAAAGCATTATGAAGATGCAGCAATATATCTTGAACAAGCTGCAATGCATCACAAAGCATCATCAAAAGAACATGAAGCAGGTAACCACGAAAAAAGGTGCTCATCATGCTCAAGTAGTAGCAAGACACACTACTCATGCTGCAGATGCTTCTAAAAATGCAAGTAAGAAACATGCTGAAATGCATGGAGGTAAATAAATTCCTTAAAGAAACTTTAAAAAAGGAATCGATGAGTAACTATCTACTCATCGATTCCTTTTTTAAATCAAATTTATATTAGTTACCAAATATTTATTTAAATGATTAGTAATTTGAGTAATTTTTTTAAAAAATTTGACTTTATAATTACCAACAAAATAATTTAGTTTACTTTTTAATTTTTACCTCTTCCTACCATATAAAGTTAATTATTGCAACAAATATTACGATATTTATAGAGTACAACATTTATTTCAAAACGAGTCTTTTTGAATATTATATAATTGTTGAAATAAGTTTTTTAAATTCCCTTTAAATTATGAACATAAAAAAACCACCCTTAAAAGAGTGGTTTATAATAAATTGATTTAAATTTTTAGATTCTAAAGTGAGCAAAAGCTTTATTGGCTTCTGCCATACGATGTGTATCTTCTTTCTTTTTGTAAGATGCACCTTCACCTTTGCTTGCTGCAACTATTTCATTTGCTAATTTGTCTGCCATGCTACGTCCGTTTCTTTCACGGCTATAACGTACCATCCATTTAATAGAAAGAGAAACTTTTCTGTCAGGACGAACTTCAGCAGGAATCTGGAAAGTTGCACCACCAATACGGCGACTTCTAACTTCTACACCGGGTGTAATGTTAGTCAAAGCTCTTTTCCAAACTTCGTATCCTTCTTCACCTGTAGTTTTAGCTACTTTATCTAAAGCATTATAAAAAATATTGTATGCTCCACTTTTTTTACCTTCCCACATTAAGTTATTAACAAAACGTGTAACGAGTTTATCGTTAAACTTGGGGTCAGGTGCTAAAGGGAGTTTTTTGGCTTGTGCTTTACGCATTGTTATTTAATTTTTAGTTTGTAGGCTGAATTTCTTCAAGATTTAAAACTTTACTCAACCCTGTTTGTGTTGTATCTTATTTGTCTTCAATATAAAATCTAGTATGTAGATTTTATTTCTTTGCTCTTTTAGTTCCGTATTTACTACGGCTTTGCTTACGGTCTTTCACACCTGCAGTATCCAAAGATCCACGAACGATGTGATAACGTACACCCGGCAAATCTTTTACCCTACCACCACGTATCAAAACGATACTGTGTTCTTGCAGGTTGTGACCTTCACCCGGAATGTAAGCAATAACCTCAATCTTATTTGTAAGACGAACTTTTGCTACTTTACGTAATGCTGAGTTTGGTTTTTTAGGAGTAGTTGTATATACTCTTGTACATACACCACGACGTTGAGGACAAGCATCCAATGCTCTGGATTTGCTTTTCGCTTTAATTATTTCTCTTCCTTTTCTTACCAGTTGATTTATAGTTGGCATTTATATAACCTTTTTTTTCGGAGGGCGAAGGTAAGAATTTATGATTTAAAAAACTCAACTAATTAAAAAATTGTCTTTTTTCTTATTTGACCCTAAAATCAGCGTTTCACAAACCTAGTTTCCCTTTGCTTCCAATTATTAATAAAAAAATTGTTTCACTTTCTCTTCATTCTTGTATCTAAAAACCTATGTCTAATATTTCCTTTTACAATTTCATCATCCAGCCATTGTAATCTGCTGTTTTGCCATAACGAATATCGTTCAACATCTTCTTTACTTTCGGTGCAACTTCCCATTTCTCTACTTCAAAATCCATTACATAATCTTTATAACGCAACTCTTTAATTAAAGAAATAGTTGCAGCTGTTCCCGTACCAAAAACTTCTTTTAATGTTCCTGCTTTATGAGCTTCAATAACTTCATCAATATTCAATGGCCGCTCTTCAACAGTTAAACCCATTTCTTTAAGCAATACTATTACACTGTCTCTTGTAACGCCATCTAATATTGTTCCTGTCGATAAATCAGGTGTAACTGCCGTATTTCCAATGATGAATACTACGTTCATAGTACCACATTCCTGCACATATTTATGGTCAAAAGCATCAGTCCATAAAACCTGGTCATACCCTTTCAATTTGGCCTGCGCTGTGGGGAACATAGATCCTCCATAATTACCTGCAGCTTTGGCAAAACCAATACCACCCGGTACAGCACGTACATATTGCTCCTCTACATAAATACGCATTGGCGTTGCATAGTAAGGCCCGGTTGGGCTAAGAATAATCATGAACTTATAATTTTCGCTTGGTTTAACACCAATCGTTTCATCTGTACTAAACATAAAAGGACGGATGTAAAGAGAATGTTCTTCTTTTGCAGGTATCCAGTTAATATCAAGTTTAATAAGTTGCTTCATACCATCTATAAAAATCTCTTCGGGTATCGTTGGCATCTGCATTCTTTCAGCAGATTTATTAAATCTCTTAAAATTATCTAACGGTCTAAAAATATATGGCTCACCCTCGGCATTTTTATAAGCTTTTACGCCCTCAAAAATTGATTGCCCATAATGAATAGCTGCCAGAGACGGAGCCATTAACAATGGTTGATAAGGCTTAATTTCCGGCGTTTGCCATTTGCCGTTTTCATAATCTACTTCCAGCATGTAATCTGTCATGTATTTTCCAAATGGAATATTCTCAAGATTGATATCGTTTAGTTTACTTCGTTCAATCTTGGTAATATTAAAATCTGCAGCAGCAATCATAATCGTTTATTTTTGTGCAAAGAAACGAAAAATAACCTGCAAAAGCACGCATTATGAGCTTAGACGATATAAAACTATCTCCTTTTTTAGTAAAAAAAATGTATGAAAAAACACTAGTAGTCTCATCCTTCGCTAATAATGAAAATGAAGAAAATCAGAAAATAGAAGTTGAAAATATAATTATTGCTACAGCATCAGCTAAGGAAGAATTAATAAAATATCTAGGAAAAAACAACAGGCATATTTTAATAGTTGTAAATGAAAAAGACCACAAATTTTTGGGAGATGATGAGCTAAGTTTTTTAATGAATATACTCAGCGCCTGTAACGTAACAATGGCAGATGCAGCATTGGTAAACAGTTATGGCAATGAAAATGTTGTTTATGATAAACTGATTAAAATTTTTACACCATCAACGATACTATTTATTGGTACAGAACCCCAGTCATTAGGTTTCCCTGTACAAATACCAATGTACCAGGTGCAGGCCTACAACAAGCAACAATATTTATGTGCACCATCTTTGCAAACTTTATCAGCTGATAAAGAAGAGAAAAAACAACTATGGGTGGCATTAAAAAAAATATTTTTAATCTGATAAATATTTATGAAACTGATATTCGCTACAAACAATGAAAATAAAATTGCTGAAATTAAAGCGGCATTAACCGAAGGGTTAGAGATTGTAACTTTACAAGATGCAGGAGTTGATATTGAAATTGATGAACCGTTTGACACTTTTGAAGAAAACGCTAGAGAAAAAGCTACTGTAATATTTGATATTACAAAACAAAACTGCTTTAGCGAAGATACAGGCCTGGAAGTGATTGCATTGAATGGTAAACCAGGTGTAAAAAGTGCACGCTATGCAGGCGATGAGGCCGACAATAAAAAAAATATTGCATTGCTTTTAAAAAATATGGAAGGAATAGATGAAAGAAATGCACAATTTAAAACAGTAATTTGTTTGCTGTTAAACAACGAAGAATATTTATTCACCGGCATTTGCAAAGGCAAAATAAACAGCAAAGAAACAGGAAGTTTGGGTTTTGGTTACGATGCTATTTTTACGCCTGATGGCGCAGATAAAACTTTTGCCGAAATGAATATGGACGAAAAAAATAAGTACAGCCATAGAAAAAAAGCACTGCAAAAATTAATAAAATTTTTAAATGATTACGATGGCAAGAGTTAAATTATTGATACCTGAACAGAAAATATTTTCTACAGAGATTGCTGTAAGAATTACAGATATTAATTATGGCAACCATGTAGGTAACGATGCGTTTGTACGATTGATACACGAAGCACGGGTACAATGGCTTTCATCAAATAATTATACCGAATTAAATATTGAAGGAGCCTCACTTATAATGGCTGACCTAGCTGTGGAATATAAAGGAGAATCTTTTTATGAAGATGTACTAAATGTTGAAATTGCTGTAGGAGATATTAGTAAAGCGGGTTTTGAGTTGTACTATATAATTCATGTAAATAGAAACGGAAATAATATTTTAATTGCCAAAGCAAAAACAGGAATGGTATGCTACAATTACGAAGAAAAAAAGGTTCGTGAATTACCTGAAAAATTTGTTGAGCTTTTGAGTTTTAAGAATTAAGCATTCCATATTTTCCAGTTTTCTTCTGCCTGTATTACAAGCATTTCAAAACCATTTTTAATTATACATCCATTCCCTTCTCCTTTTTTTAAAAAAAGTGTTTTTTCAGGTGTGTAAATAAGATCGTATAGCAGGTGATTTGCTGAAAGTAAATTGTAAGGAATGGCAGGCAAATCGTTTTCATTTGGCGTCATACCGATTGGCGTACAATTTATTATTATAGAATATTCCAGTAAGATTTGTTCGTCAATATCATCGTAGTTAATACAGTTTAAAATATTGGTAGCATCTCTGCTTACCAATAAATAATTAATATTTAATTGCTTTAAAACATATTGCACTGCTTTAGATGAACCTCCCGTGCCTAACACAAGCGCTTTTGTGTGATGCGGTTGTAATAATGGAACTAAAGATTTTTCAAAACCTACAACATCTGTATTATGACCCGTTGTATTACCATCAGTAAATTTTATGCAGTTTACTGCTCCAATTTCTGTAGCTGCAACAGTTACATAATTAATAAATGGAAGTACGCTTTGTTTGTAAGGAATGGTTACTGCAAGACCTTTTAAATTCGTGTTGTCTTCAATAAGTTTATGAAATTCATTGATATCTTTTAAGGGAAATAACTCAAAATTGCAGTCATCAAAATTTTCATCATTAAATTTTTTATCAAAATATTTTTTTGAAAAGGAATGACCGAGTGGGTAACCAATGAGACCAAATAATTTCATACAAATTTTTTTGTTTTTAATTAATATGCCGGCCTTTTAAGAGCCGGCATATTTTATACTATAGTTGAGAAAAGTTTTACTGATGAAAGGCTGCGGGATAAAAGTGGAAATCCTTTTTATATTGCGTCAGCAAATAAAAAGATTGTAACGGCTAGCCCGAACAAAAGATTAATAAACCTCCAAAGTTTACAGCCCCAAAAACATTTATTTTTTATCCAGATAAAATTCAAAACTATCTCCTCTTAAACCAATACGCATTGCCTCTAACGCAAGCATTTCAGAAGGTGCAATATTGCCAAGATTTACATTGCAGCCTATCAGTTCTAAAA
>JAYTCO010000012.1:0-14316 GCA_043736415.1 Ferruginibacter sp.
TATTTTATTATTTGCAATAATAAAAACACCTCAAACTTATTTTATCTCCCTTTTAGTGATAGTTATTTTTACACAATTATTAAATACTTTTTTAAAAAAATATTTAATTACAAACTATGGGGGGTATTTATAAATATTAAGTTGAGGTAGAGAAAAAAAAGTGCGATTTTTGCACTCAAAGCAGCCACTACAAAGCATTACAACGATTTTTAAAAAAGTGCAAAGGGCAAACATTAAATATTAACATGGTTCTATTTGCGTTCATTTAGGGTGTATTAAATGGTTTTTTAATTGGTTTTATACGTGAATTTAAGGAGTTTTAAATAAAAAAGGAACCAATATGGTTCCTTTTACTGTTGTATATGTCTTGTAAATGCATTTTAATATTGACCTGCAACCGGATTGATCAAATGACAGGGATCACCTTAACTATTTAACTCTAAATACTCTTCAAATTCCTCTTTGTCAATGTCTGAAACATCGGACGGTATTGATTTTGCTTTGTTTGCAAACACAATCATAGCCTTTGCTAAATTATTGAAAATCGCTGCATAAGGTTCAACATTTTTGAACTTTTGAGAAAGAAAATCTTTTGTTTCTCCTAAGGATTTATTAAAGTTTTCACGAGTTAGACCTGTAGCAGTAAACACATCATTTAAATCGTGTGAAAATGTCATATTATCTAATAAATTCTGAATGGATTTAATTGCATTGATGCTCGCTTTAAATTGTACAAACTCTTTATTATTTGCTTGCATATCAGTGATGGCTTTCTCTGATACAAAACGCTGTTTATCAAATAATTGCCATAATTTATCCACTGCATCTTGAGAGATATTAAGAAAGACTATCTCACCGCTTTTTTGGGTCATTAATTCTACTATTTCAGCAAATGGAACCTTACTGGCATCTATTCTTTTTGTTGCAAGTGCTGCTTGCTCAGAATCACTTTGAATTACTGTAACCATACTGCTTTTACGCATAAACCCCTGATTGTACCCTGATTCACTACCCTGATTAATTTCGTTATTATTATTCGTTATTGGTGGGTCAAAATACCCTGATTCAGTGCCAAAATTTTGCTGTATTTTCTTTCTAACGTTTTTACTAACACCGATTCGCCCTCTTTCAATGTCCGTTATAGTGCCCTGCGAAACTGACAATTTCTTTGCAAAGTCAACCTGAGAGAGGCCTAAGCCCTTTCGGTATTCCTTAAAATGAATATTTGGTTTCATATTTAACGAAAATTATTTTTATTGAAATGTTGTAATAACGAATTATTATTCGTTATTTTGTTTAAATGATAAACTAAAAGTATGAAAAATATATCTTTAAATGTTGAAGGTTTGAAAAAAGTGCTTCCTCACGGAGCTATAAAAACGATAGCTGAACGCTCAAAAGTGAGTAGATACACCGTTTATAGTGTACTAAAGGGGGGGTCTTGCAACCCTGCTGTTCTTTCCAGCTTAAAATCTTATATAGTTGAGGTCAACTCTGTTATACCTGAAATAAACAATTTGGTTTCAGAAATAAACAACATGGTTTCACCTGTAGAAAGCTAATAAGATGAATAATCTAATTCATATAGAAGGGAAAGACCTGTATCTCTCAAAAAAATATTTAAAGCAATTTGTTAGCCTTAAAACAATTGAATATTGGAATGAGGATAGGGGTTTCTTTAAGATGGAACTTAATAATGAGGCTTATTTTCTTTACAGCTCAATCCCTTTTCGTACTCGTAAAAAATTACTGTCACCGGAAAGAATTATTGCACAGGATAGAGCAGAGAATACAAAGGGTTCATTAAAAGATCAATTACAAAATGCGTATTACAGCGAATTTGCTAAATACAAATCTATTTACGAAAAAGACCAATTTCTAACACCTGCACAGATAAGCAAATTTGCAAAGCTCCACGCTGTTTTTAATTTCATGATTGATTATAAGATCAAACAGGGCAACAGATCACTAAACCCACTTTTGGAGGCATTAAACAACGTAATGCCTGGTAAATATAAAAGTACCAACGCCCTCAGCAATGCAATCCGTAAAGCTGCCGCAGATGGCATAGAATCTCTTTCCATTGATAAGCGAGTTTATGGTAACAACAACAGGCAAAACAGAGAGAGCGCACCCCATGTGGATTATGTTGTTGCCTTACTTACTGCATCCCCTGCAAAATTTACAAATCCGGTATTGTTAGAGAAAGCAAATACGTATTTCCGTGAAATGAACATGAAGGAAATGAAGATAAGCTGGATGAAGCTCCAAAGGCGCAAATGGCTGGCAAACCCAGAGGTTTTAAAATCCCGTGACGGTGCTAAAGCATCTGCCAGACAACTTCCATATGCATCTTTAAAAAATGCGACCTATAGCAATGTACAATGGCAAATTGATGGGGCTACATTACCGTTTTGGGAACAGGTAGCAAAAAATGGAGCGAATGAAAAATTCCATAGGAGCACGGTTGTAATTGTAATGGATAATTGCAGTAAAAAAATTGTAGGCTATGCAGTTGGTTATACAGAAAATGGAGAAACTATAAAAGTAGCTCTTTATGAGGCTTTAAAAGATACTAGCATTTTGCCAAATGAAATCGTAATGGATAATCATTCATTCACGAAAAGCAATGAGGCATTCCATTTTGAGCAATACCTTAAAACGCATGGTAGTCAACTTACTAAAACATCTAATCCAAGACAAAAAGTAATTGTAGAAAGGTCTTTCCAATACCTCACTATGCAGTACAAAAAGTACCACGGATGTTTAGGTGAATCAGTAAGAAGTAAATCACCCGATTCACGCCCTAGTGATGAAATGATGACCTTATTTTCCGCAAACCAAAAAACACATGAAGAGGTTGTTGCAATAGTCACCGCAAGCATTTACGCTTATAACAATACTGCTCAAAACGGAATTACACCAAATGAAAAATACGAGGCTAATCCACATCCACACCCGAATGTATTAAGCCAATTTAATAAGGCTGAATTAATGCCTGTACGTGTAAATAAATTGATAAGACAAAGCCAAATCAATATAAGTTCCGGTGCAGTAAAATTTGAGTACCAGTTACCGGCGCACCTTCACCAACAGTGGAATAATAAAGAGGTAATTGTTACCTATGAAAACCTAAATGAAGGGATTTACCTGTTTGATAAAACGAATGGCAAAGAGATTATTTTCTTACACCAAAAGCAGAAAATTAATAATGCAAAATACTTGCAAACCGATGAAGATTTACAAGGTCTGTACATGAACAAAGGAAAATTGAAGGGTATAGAAACTAAGAGTAAAAATCAACTAACAAACTTAAAAGAGGTTGCCTTGAATAGAGACCCAGAGGCTTATGAAAGAATTGACCGTATAAGCGCACCAAAAAGTGTGATCAAAGAGTTACAACAGAATGCAGAATTGAAATTATACATAGAAGATAAGGGCATTAATACTGATTATTTGCCCGATATGGTACATACTTACGATGTACCTGCCAGTTTAAAACCAAAAGATACCACTGTAAAAAATCCGTTTAAAGTAAGTAATAATGAGATGAAATTGATAGACCCAATGGACTATAAAGATGAGGATTGATGCAAAAAAACACCTTAAAACATGCAAATATGGTACTGAATAGTAGAGAATCAACAGGGCTATTGTACTTTAATTCAACTTAGAAAAACGCTGAAAGCCGCTACAGATAAAGAAGATAAGTAAATAACATCAAAAAACATTCAAAAAACAAAAAAAGCTCCAACGAGCATGAAGGAGCTTTTCATTATCAAAAAAATAAAACCTATAGAGATGGCAAATTTAGAAAAAAACGAACAAATCAGAAATGCAATAAATCTTTATTGCACTGCAAAGCAAATCAGCAAAAATGAGCTGGCAACCAAATCCGGTGTAAGTGGTGCAACACTAAGCAAAATTGAAAACGGCAAATGGGATGACATTGATGACAAGCTCTGGCGCAAAATTGAGGGATATATTTCAGACCCTTTAAACGGAAATATCTTTTCTACATCAGATTTTAATGCAATACAAAGAGGTTGCAAAACAGCGCAAAAAGACTGTTTAATGATTGGAATTGTAGCCGATACAGGCGTGGGCAAAACCACTGCATTAAATGTATTCAGTAGGCAAAAAAAAGTGTTTTATGTGACTTATGCTAAGACTATGGCTCCTAAACATTTCTTTGCTGCACTACTTAAAGAAATGGGTGTAGCATTCGAGGGTAGCATTCACTCAATGGTGGGCAGAATTTCAGATGAATTAAACGTTTTAAAAAGCCCATTGTTAATTATAGATGAAGCTGGCAAACTTGACCACAAAATGCTTATGTACCTGCATGAGCTTAGAAACAACACTATGAAAAATTGTGGGATTGTGCTGGCTGGCATGCCTTACTTTAAAAGCAATCTTATAAAATTTTCAAATAAGCAAAAAGAGGGTATTGCAGAATTCTACAGGCGTATAAATGTATGGCACGAATTGCAAGGTTTAAGCAGATTAGAGATAAAAGGAATTCTAGATTTAAACGGAATTACAGAGCCTACAGCCCGTGCAGAAATGGCGAATAAAAAAAGATTTGGAGACCTGCAAAATGCAATCTTATTGTATAACATTCAAAACACTGAAATATGAATACTATAACCAAAGGGCAATTGAGTAAAATTCATGTATTGCTATCACAAGCAAAACTGACAGATCAAAAGGCAATGCTGGTGCAATCATTTAGTAGGGGTAGATGTACAAGCTGCAAAGAGCTTACTATGAATGAAGCCATAGAATTCATAAAATATTTATCTGTAGAAGATGCAAACAATTCTATGAGGCGAAAAGTGTTTGCACTCGCTTATGAGGCTGAAATTATTTGGGGAGATACGCCAGCAGATAAAAGAATGAACAGCGCAAAACTGAATAAATTTTTACTTGAACGTGGTACTGTGAGAAAATCTTTAAACGATATGGATAGAGGGGAGCTAATAAAAACAGTAAACCAGTTTCAACAAATTGTAAAGCATACTCAGGAAAGCAAGCAGAATAAAGAAACAAGATCAATGCTCTCAGAGCTTAATATTTCAGTAATTACCAACAGGCGAAAAATTGAATAGAAAGCAACTGATTACAGAGCATTTACTTACTACCATTAAATAATATTACTACAACTCAAAATCACATTTATGATACGCATACAAGAAGATAAATTAATTATTGAAATAAAATGCAAAGGCGGTGCACCATTAGCGGAATTATCAAATTTTAAATGGGCTTTTAATACTCTTTTAAGACATATTGAATATACAGGTAACTCAGGCAAGCTTGAACAGGATAAAGCAGATGCAATGAAGTGGTATGCTGAATTTTTAAACCACATGGAGTTGACTTTTGAGCAAAATGAAGTTATTCACGAACAGTTCAAAGTTTCAGGTTTTGAAAAATTTAATAACTGGGCTGCTTAATAATTTAAAAAATGAACTTAACAGAAAAACAAAAACAGGCTGAAAATCTTATCGTAAATGAGAAGAAGTCCAAAAATGAAACTTACAAAGCTGTGGGAGTTTCAAAAAATACAATTATTGCATGGGCTAAGAAGTTTGGCTGGCCATCCAACAGAGATGACGAAGCGGAGCTGCAAGAAGCTACAAAAAGATTCAGGTCTTATTTATTTAAAACCCAACTAGAGCCAGATAGATTTAATTATAGTGAAACCAAAGCTCTGGAGCTAAAAAGAGCACATGCCCGGTATATGGCAATTGTAAAAGGCTACAACCACAAAGAAATAAGTAAATGGGTTGGTATATCTGCAACTACAATTAGTAAGTGGTCTAAAAAATACAAATGGTATGAAGATGATAATATTAATGACCCAGAGTTATATGGTGGCATTTCTAGCATTTTAGAAGTGTTTTTTAAATACGCTGAGGATAATGGAATTGCTAAACATGCAGATTTAAAAAAGGTCTGGGACAAGTACTGCATAGAAATTAGTTCAAGAGTTTAGGATACGGAAGCGAAAGTTTACCGTGGCTTAATGAAGGGAAAAACCTGCTGTTTCTACAGTGGGTTTTATTTTTTATGGAATGATAGAAAGTGCACATAAAATTTATTTACAATCTTCTAAAAGTTTAAGTTTTGTATATTTGTACTAACCGGGGCCATCCTACGGGTTGGCCCACACTTAGCCTCTCTCACGAGGCTATTTTATTTTACCATATGCCTTTGCCTCTATTTTAAACTCTTAATTACTTAGTGCAATTGAATTTCACGATCACAGTTTTTGTAATCATTCATTTTTAATTTAAATTTGTTTTTCAGGGCCGACCTACGGGCTGGCCCACACTTAGCCTCTATCTGACAGGGGCTATTTTATTTTTACAACATTTTTCAAATTAACCCTCAAAAATCAATTATTGTGAAGGGATATAATTAATGATATATTTACAACGGTCCGACCTACGGGCTGGTCCACATTTAGTCTCTTTCGAGAGGCTATTTTATTTTCATTCCTTTTGCTATTTAATTTTATAATACAATTCGTTTCCACGGTTGTTGACACGGATTGCAGTCTTGAGCTAATAGAATTTATGCAAATGGTTGTTGCATCGGATTGCAGTCCATAGCTAATACAGGATAAATAAATTATAATGGCTTAATGAAGGGAAAGAAACTTTATAAAAAATTACCAAACTACAAAAGGAAACAACCCTTTAAAATAACTTCTTTGAGGTTTTTCTTTATTTAGGTTTTTCAACATTTCTATGTTTGCATGTACAATATGTATAATTGTGATCGGAGCTAAAAAGAATTCATTCTCTAACTCAGATAAAACATTTTCATATTGCTTTTCTGCTATTTTGGAATAAAAATAATACCGGTGAATTAAAAGTTCATTTCTTTTTTTTACAAGTTCCTCACTTCTACCCCTGCGAGTTTTTAGATCACTTTTTAAAGTCTCATTATCTTCTATAAAAAGATTTTTGAAAATCGATTGAGAGCCTCTTGTCACTCTTTATATTTATTGTGGTTAAGAAATAAAAAATAAAACTTGCTTATTTGTAAACTTTACTGTACATTATTTGGATTACGGCATTTTTAATTCGTACTTTTACAATACCCCTCATTGAGCCATTTACGGCTAAGTTTTAACGACCATATTTTATAAGTAAAATGCCCTTTTAAAAGGGTTCGTTTTGATTTTATACAATTGCTGCGTTGTATAATTATTGCAAAAATAAGACTGCCACCCATGACCGGAAAACAATCTTTTTTTAAACGCTTTTTGTAAAACAAAAAACGAGAGGCAAAATCACAATTTGGAAATATGGCAAAACAGTTAGTTACAAACAAACTTTCAAACAACTCAGTTGAAATTTTATTTTATGGATATATCGGAGAGGATATAAATCCACAAGAATTTGTTTCTCTTTTAAAAACTTTAGAATTAAATAACAGCAAAATCACTTTACGCATTCATAGTGGTGGTGGAAGTGTTTTTGATGGTCTTGCAATATTCAACGCAATCAGAAATTCAAAAGCCCAAATTGTGGGTAAAGTTGATGGCATTGCTGCAAGTATGGCTACAGTTGTAGCAATGGCGTGTAAAAGTGTTTTTATGGAAAAAAATGCTTTGTTTATGACTCATAAAGCAGTATCGGCAGCTCTAGGCAACTCCGATGATTTAAAAAGTATTTCTGTTTTATTGGAAACCTTAGAAAAAAGTGTAAGTGAAATTTACGCTGCAAAAACGGGGTTAACGCCTGAGCAAGCCAGAGCAAAATATATGGGGCAAGGAGACCGCTGGTTAACTGCTACAGATGCATTAGGAGAGAAAATAATTGATGGTATATGTGAGGGTGCTGAATTACCACAAAATGCATTTATGCAAAAACTCAGCTCTTTAATAATGTCTTCTTACACCGATGCTGAAACACTTGCACCGCTTTTAAGCATGTCAGCTCATGAACTATACATGAATGGCAAATTACCTCTTTTGCAAAAACTTAGCCCTTTGCATTATGAACGCAAAGTTCATGAATTAAAAAATAAAGGTAAAGCCCCATCATTTTTAGATGCAGATCACAAGAGCTCTGTTCTTAATTCTTTAAAAAAACTTACAGGGCGTGAACTATACATGCAGGGAAAGTTTGAGGTATTGAAAGCTCTTGACCCAGAGACGTACAAAGTAAAGTACCAGGAATACTTTCAATCCAAATCATAATATCAAAATTTTAAAAATGCAATCCGATAAACTCCAAAAATTACATGCATCTATCAAAAATAAATTTAAGAAGTATGGCATTTCTCATTTAACAAATAAATACGTTTTGCAGTTCAGTTTAGACCGTACGGTTAATTTAACTGAAATGGAATTATATGAAGCAGATCAATTATTGAATCATCTTAAAGAAAAAACTAAAGGGGCTTTAATCACTGATATATATGATGCTCTTTATCAAATTGGAGCTATAGAACATGACAGGCAAACCATTGTGAATGATAAAAATATTTTGAAGTATTTAGGTATACACACAGGAAAAGCCAATAAGAAATTTAAAATACAAAAACGGTTAAGTGAACTGAGTTATGATAATATTTTGGACTTATCCATTTTAACTGCTAACAACTTTTTACAAAAATCAAATTTATTAGAATGCCTGTAATGACTGCCCGAACAAACAAAAGGAATGCTGATATTTTAACCGCTTATGAATTACTATATAAAAGCCGGACTTTAAAACTCGATGCAGTAATTACACAGATTGCCGACCAATTCTATTTACAAGAAGATACGATTAGAAAAATAGTGATAATTGAAAAGAAGAAAAAAAAAGTAAATAATCTAGCCTAGTGAGATATAGGCTAGATTTTAATATAGCCGTAGCGTGTCTTGCATCAAAGTTATAAAAAACAAAATAACATGTTTGTACTAAACTCAAATATAACAATTGGACAATATAAAAAAGTGATGCCCAGTGAAGTAAAAATTACTAAAACCGTTTTTGAGTATGTTGATAGAGCTATAATTAAAATGCCTACTACAGCAAGACTTAAAAGAGCCAAAGAAGTATTGACAGAAAGTGCACAAACTGCAAAACAATTCGTTGAAGGTGATTTTGTAAATATTGAGTTAGGATATAACGGCAAATTGATAAATGAATTTACAGGCTTCATAAGCAAAATTAATTTTGGAACACCATTAGAAATTGAATGTGAGGGATATAGTTATTTACTTAGAAAAAAAAGGTATTTAAAAAGCTTTAAAAACACTTCATTGAGTGAAGTTCTTAAGTTCTTAATAACAGGTACAGAAATAACGATCAGTAAAGATCACATTGTTGATGTGCCAATACCTACAATATTATTTCAAAATAATAATGGAACTGAATGCCTTGAAAAAATTAAGGAGAAACTTAACGGCTTAGTCAATATTTATTTTAAAGGAAAGGTATTGCATGCTGAATTGTTTCCTGTTAAACCATTTGAAAAAACTGCATATTATAAAATTGGCTGGAATGTTATACTTGACGATTCACTAAAATTAAAAGAGCCAAGTAACGATGTGTTTATTATCAAATTTAACAGCACAAAAAATGATGGTTCAAAATCAGAAATTGAACATAAAGAGAAAAAATCTGGGTTAATAAAAACGCATACCAATGATGTTGAGATTATAGATGTAAAAACACAAATCACTGACCCAGAGGCAAAGAAAAAGTTAGCTAAATCCTTTGCAGATAAAAAAAGGTTTGAGGGTTGTGAGGGAAAAATAAAGGGTTTTTTGCAACCCTATTGTGAAACTGCATGGAAAGCCTCTATAAAAGATGAAAAATTTCCAGATCGTAGTGGCATTTATATAGTGGAAAGTACAGAGGTGACTTATGGAATGTCAGGTGCTAGGAGAACGGTGGGAATCGGGTTTAAACTAAAAGATTTAAAGGATAAATAGAACTCAAAATTTCAAATAAAAAATAGAGATATTATTTTTAAACGTGCAAATAAAATGAACAAAGAGATTAAAAATAAAATGCAAGAGTATGGCATTTTGAAATTTGAAAAAGATTATGCATTAAGGATTAGTAAAGGCTTAAAATCAAAAATTGAAAATCTTAGTTATTCGGAGGCTGCTGAATTATTAAGTGAATTGACATTATGGACAAAAGATTATATCATTCATAATATTTATGGTGTTGTGAGCTTAATGAATCCTAAACTATTTCCAGTGCAAACAGACGTAAATGATTCATTGATTTATGAATTTGTAATAGTCTTATCTGGTAAAGATAAAAGCCAAATCAAAAACATAAAAAGACTTAGTGAATTGCATTATGTCGACTTGCTTTTATTGGCTGATAGTGCATCTGCAATTTATTTACAACAACGTAACCGATTAAATTAAATAGTTTTTAAAAAACGATTAAACAAAATATTCAAATAGAAATCAATGGCAAATAATTTAGAATTTATATTAAAACTTCAGGATCAGTTTTCCGCTGCTTTAAAATCCGCAGCGACAGTAAGCAACAGTGCAACATCTTCAATAAAACATGGGTTAGATAATGTTGAGGCTGGTGCTCACGGTGCTCACAGAGGCGTTAATTCTTTAAAAAGTGGAATTGGTGGTTTATTGTCAATGGCTGCACCACTAGTGAGTGCTTATGCTGCATTTGATTTTTTAAAGGGTTCATTTAAAGAATATCAAGAGGGCGAAAAGTCTTTAGCTCAATTAAATGCATCATTGGTATCTACTCAGGGGGCTGCTGGGCTTTCTGCTAAAGCGCTCACTGATCAAGCGGAGGCTTTGCAAAAAACAACTTTGTTTAGTGACGATGCTACAGAAAAAATGCAAGGGTTGTTATTAACATTTACAAATATTAAAGGACCTGTTTTTACAGAAGCCGTTCCTGCAATACAGGATTTAGCAACTAAAATGGGGGGGGATTTACAAGGTGCAGCTTTACAAGTTGGCAAGGCTCTTAACGACCCTATTAGAGGATTGACAGCGTTGCAGCGTGTAGGTGTAACCTTTACAGACAGTCAAAAAGATTTAATTAAAAATTTAGTGGCTTCCGGGCATGCCGCTGAGGCGCAAAGATTGATTTTAAAAGAACTTAATAAAGAGTTTGGTGGCAGTGCTGAGGCAGCCGCCAAAGCAGACCCATTTGGAGTTTTATCAAATCAATTTGCAGATTCAAAAAAAGCAATAGGAAAGATTATTGCAGATATTGGAGTCACTCTCATACCTGTGTTACAAAATATGATTGCTGTTTTTGATAGTACTGTAGGAGTAATAATACCATACATAAAAGAAGGAATTTCTTTTATCTCAAACATGTTTACAAGCATCAACAATGGTACCAGCCAATGGTCAGGATATTTAGAACCAATCAAAAATTATTATTTAGCTGTATGGAATACAACAAAATCCCTCTTTGGCAATTTGATGAACATTGTAAAGGGTGTTACTGAGTGGATGGGTAAAAGTGAATTACTTAAAGATTTGGTTTTTGTAATTGGTAAAGCTTTTGAATTTGTCTGGGGTGTAATTAAGGGGTTAGGAAATTCAATTGAATGGATTTGGAATAATTTAATAAAGCCAATTTTGGACAAAATTGAATGGGTGTACAGTCACATTAAAGGATTGTTTACAGGTGGCAAAGCGGAGTTAGTAATAACAGACAATACTAAAAATGCACTGGCTTCGGTTCCTAATCGGTCTGTTTATGAAGATGCTATGAGGGCAGATGATTTTAAAAGAAATAAGCCTTTATACGAAGATGCAATGAAAGCAGATGATGCAAGAAGAAAAATTTCTCCTTTGTCTTTTGGCTCATCTCCTATGGGCACTAAACAAAATAATGAAAAATCATTTGCAGGTAAAGAAAAAGCTGACGCCGTAAATAATGGAGGTCAAAGAAATATTACTATCAACATTGGTAAGCAGATTGAAAAACTTGAGGTTCATGTTATGAATGCTCAAGAAGGTGTGCAACAAATTGAAGATATGGTAAGAGAGAGCTTGCGCAGGGTGTTGTATTCTCTTAATGGTACAACAGCATAATAATTATTTATCAAAACAAAATAGAAATATGAGACAAACAACAAGTGCTGTACAAAATTTTGACGAAACACTAAACAAAGTTTTACATGCAGGTCTGGAATTAAATTTAATGCAGGGCAACTCTTCAAGAGATTTAAAAAATTTAGTGTATGACCTAGATGGAACATTAAACGCTAAACTAAACCCTAAAACAAATGCAATTGACCAGCGCAAACAAGAAAGGCAAATTGCAGAATTAAAAAAATCAAAAACATTTACTGATTTAGAAAAGTCATTATCAACAATCCGTAAGCATTCGGGCTGGGCTGATTTAGTAGAAAATACTCAAATCAGTTTGAGTAACGAGAGTAATAAAAGAGTTTATAAAGCCTTTACAACAGTAATTTAAAAACCGTTTCAACAACAAAAAATAGAATAATTATGAGCAAACCAATTTTGATACACACAGATGTACCACAGGCAACAGCAGCTTCCAATTCTAAAAGAATTCATTTGCCGGATTTAAATGAAATTTTGAGTGATTACCTATCACTGGCTTTACCACCATTAACTGGAACTGAGTTTCAATCTTTAATTCATGACCCTAAGAGCTTAATTTTTGATAAGGTAAATGGAGATCAACCATTAACTTTTAATGGTATGGATATAACCAAAGCAAAAGCAATAGAGCTGGTAAAATTGCCAGAGGGCACTGACGAGCTTTGCAATTTGATTGAGGCTTTTCGTAATAACAGAAAAAACTGGCAAGTTTTACTTACTTACACTGACGTTGTGAATGGAAGTGTTGTTTTAAAACAGAGTGTAATTGAGCAAGACATAAAGGATACGGAAATTTACTTAACCACAGATAAGGAGAAAGCACTGTATTTATTTTTAGAGGCTGTTAAAAAGGCTGCAATTGATAATTTAGGTGGTAAAAAGTTTTATCTATTAGGTGAGTTAATAACAAGGAGTCTGGTCTTAGATCAAGTGGCTGGCTCTGCACCTACAGGATATAAAATAATTCCAGCTCAATTAAAGGGTTTTGAATCGGTTGTGTAAGGTTAGAAATGAAACTAAAAGCGAGTTTGTTTTTCTCGCTTTTTAGTTTTTTAGTAGTTAAATAAGCATTGAATTTTATAGTAAATCTTTCTAACGTAAATAAACTAAAAATATTAATATTTAATGTTTGCCTTTTTAGGTAATTTGAGCATCAAATAATTAATAATTAATGTTTGCCTAAGTTAATATTTAAAAATGCCGCCCATAAAACTTCTAAAAATTTATAAAATGAAAAATGTAAAAGTATCGTTAGCCATTGTTTGTTTGTTTTTAATAACAACAACTTTAAATGCTCAAATTGGCAGTGCAGTAAAAAAAGAAGATAATTTTTCTGTAAAATTTACAGGTATCCAGGATAATTATCTTTGTTTTGAGGTTGAAATAAAAGATACGTATAAGAACAGTATTTTAAAAATAAGCGATAAAACCGAAGGCGAGTTGTACACCCAAAACTGGAAAATTAAATCTCCTTACCAGGTTTTTAAGATTGAGAAAAAAGGTGGGCAACAATTAATTTTTAATTTACAGACGGGGTCTAAAGAAATTACCAAAATATTTTCTGCAACAACAAAAATGATAGAAAATACAACTGTGGAAGAAAATGGATTGGTTGTTTTGTAAAAATTACCAACCGCAATTAATAAATTAAAAAAGTGAATTTGGGTTACAAGTTAATGCGTTGCAACTGTAGCAGAAAAAGCAACGCATTACTTGTATGATTTATAAATTAACGGATTACGGTTTAAAAGAAGTAATAAATTTTGGCGCTTTTCTTTTTTTTGATGCCTGCTCATAAGCATACGCTATGCTCAGTAATTTTGATTCAGTGTATGCTGTTGCTATAAAAGAAAATCCAATAGGTAATTCCTGTACAAAGCCCATTGGTACTGTAATGTGAGGGAAACCTGATATGGCAGCGGGTGTTGAAAATGAAAACCCTGTATCATAATCACCATTTATTAAATCTATACAACCTGCAAGGCCATTCGTTACGCCGCACAATGCATCAACATTATTTTTGCTCATTAAATCAGCAATAATTTTTCTTGACGAAAGTGTTTTAGCCAATGCATCTATGTATTCTTTGCTGTTTAAATCACCTTTGCCCTGACTGTTTATTAAGGTTTCCTGTTTAAAATAAGGCATTGCATTTGTTTCGTTTAATTTATCAAAAGCAATTACATCTTCCAGCGATTTCATTTTACCATTTACAGATT
>JAYTCO010000013.1:0-5954 GCA_043736415.1 Ferruginibacter sp.
ATCCTGTTATTGATCTCCGCTTTGTATGTAAAATTCTGGTAGCATAAAAGGGTTACCGTTGAGGGAAACCGTTTTAAATAATAGCCCGCCTGTAGTGTAGCTGCAGGCGGGTTTTTTTGTTCAAGAACTTGTTTGCAGAATTTATATTTTGTATAACTTGTCCGCCAATACAAAAAACAAACTCCCCAATATTTTTAGAAGAGATGAAGTGCCGGCTGCGAGGCTGGAAAAACTATAACATTTGATATTATAAACCCGAACATGTTGAATGGCAAAGACAATAAAAGGTGTTAAACCAAGGGCAGACATAGATTTTGAAAACGAACTATGGAATGCAGCAAATGAACTGCGTGGCGCTGTTGCGGAGAACCAATATAAAGATTACGTTCTCTCTCTCTTATTTGTAAAGCATCTTTCTGAACGGTACGATGTACGCAAAGAAGAGATACGCAAAGAATTTGTCAACCCACAATCAGAGTATTATGGTATTTCTGAAGCCATACAGTTGACTCTGTTGGAAGATGAGGTCGAATATGTAGTTGCTAATGTATACAAGCTGCCAGAAGAAGCTACATGGAAATACCTGCGGGAGAATGCTGAGCAGGATGATATAAAGGTGAAAGTGGATAAGGCTTTTATGCTGATTGATGAAATACTGGCGCAACGCAATGCATATTACAAAGGGGTACTGGAACCCATTTTTGTAAGAAGCCAGCTATCTGTTACACAGGTCGCTGGTTTAATCAATATGTTCTCCAACGAAAAGTTTTCTGAAGCGAAAAACCCTGAAAGTGATATTTATGGAAGGGTATATGAATATTATATAGGCAAGTTTGCTCAGGCTGAAGGAAGCGGTGCCGGCCAGTTCTTTACGCCGGGTTCTGTTGTTAGGTTGTTAGTGGAAATGATAGAACCATTGAAGGGCCGTATTATGGACCTTGCCTGTGGTAGCGGTGGAATGTTTGTACAAAGCTTAAAGTTTGTACAAGCCCATGGCGGTGATAAAAATGATATTTCTATATATGGACAGGAACGTTATGAAGGCACACTTCGCCTTTGTAAGATGAACCTGTTGTTGCGTAATCTTTCTTTTGATGTTAAGCTGGGTGATTCTTTATTGGTTGATCGCTTTCCTGGTTTGAAGGCGGATTATGCTCTAATGAACCCACCTTTTAATATTAGTAACTGGCACCCTGAAGACCTACCTGATAATGACCCACGTTTGTTTGGTGCTAAAGAACAATTTACTACTGCTGGCAATGCAAACTATATGTGGTTTCAAAGTTTGTGGTACCACTTAAATGATAAGGGGACAGCAGGTGTTGTAATGGCAAATGGTGCCATGACAACCGGAAGTGCAGGTGAGAAGAATGTACGTCAATACATGATTGAGAATGGCATGGTTGATTGTATTGTACAAATGCCCGATAAACTTTTTTTAACCACAGGTATACCCGCCTGTTTGTTTATATTAAGCAAAAACCGTGATGGTAAAGATGGCTTACACCGGGAAAGAAAGAACGAGATATTATTTATTGATGCCCGGAAGCTAGGGCACATGGTAAACAGAAGGCTGCGTGTGTTTGAAGATGGAGACCTGCAAAAAATATCGCATGTTTATCATACCTGGAGAAACACTCCAGGTCTCCGTCATCCTGAACTTGATTCAGGATCTCATGAAGATGTTGCTGGTTTTTGTAAGACGGCTACTTTAAATGAAGTAAAAGCTAATAATTATGTGCTTTCTCCTGGACGCTTTGTTGGTACTGAAGTGGAAGAAAATGATGGAGTTTCTTTTGAGGAAAAAATGCAGAAGCTGACGGCAGAATTAAGAGTACAATTTGAAGAAAGTAAAATACTTCAAGATCGAATATGTAAATGTCTAACTCTTTTTACCAAATCATTTAAATAAAAAAAAATGGATCAATTTGAATTCGATCGAGAAGTTGTAAGGTTAGCGGGTCTTATTTGGCCCGATGCTGTTGGTGGTGGAAGTGAAGTAGTGAATGGGTATGAGAGGGATGGTGTGTTCATCACAGAAGATTCTGTACAGCTTATTGAATGTACCATTTCAAGGACCAAAGACAAAGCTGATAAGGACGTCAAAAAGTTGTCATTCTTGGCAAGGGAAATGCAGAGAAGGTATCCGGACAAAGCAGTTAAAGGTTGGTTTATTACGAAAGACGAGCCAACAGCAGATCAAAGATCTGTCGTCAATTCTCAAGGGTACTTGGTTACAACTTGCTCGTATGATAAGTTTCAAAGTAAATTAGTAGACGCATGGAGTTATTTTAATTGCAGAGATAATTATCCTTTTGGAAGCGTTAGAGATCCTAAAACTGGCGAGTATAAGTATCAAGATGAATATATTGACATTGATCTTCATGACTTAAAAGAGGAAGAACTGAAGTGGAACATTGGGAAAATATCCATATCAGCCTCAAATGGTAAATCTTTTATAATACAGGGTCATTATGGAGTAGGTAAGAGTATGGCACTAAAAGAGATTTACAACCAGCTAGTTGATAACTACAAATTGAAGGCCACTGTAAGGTTTCCTATTTATATAAATCTTCGAGATCATCATGGTCAAACCAACCCCGTTGAAGCAATTGAAAGACATGGCCGAAATATTGGTTTCCAAAATACCGACCATTTAGTGAGGGCTTGGAGAGCAGGGTATGTCGTACTAATTCTTGATGGTTTTGATGAGCTTGCTGCTTTTGGTTGGGCGGGCAAAACTTCAACTCTTAAAGATATTCGATATAAGTCTATGGAACTTGTTCGTGTATTCATTAAACAAAATTCTCAAAATGCCAGTATTTTAATAAGTGGGAGAATTAATTATTTTGATTCCATAAAAGAGTGTGAACGTGCTTTTAACATCCCAGACAAAGTTTCCTTTTTAAAAATTGGAGATTTTACTACTGAACAGGTAAAGGAATATTTACATAAAAAAAACTTAGATGCAAATATTCCAGAATGGATTCCTACTCGGCCTTTGTTATTAGGCTATTTAGTTGGTAAAGGTATTTTAAATACTCGTTTAGCAACTAGAGGAGTCGAAGATCCTGCAGAAGGTTGGGATTATCTTCTAGATGAAATTTGCCAGCGAGAAGCAGCCATAGAGTCTGGTCTGGAGCCTGGAACAATACGTGAAATAATCGAAGGGATTGCAACTGTAGCAAGAACCTCACAAGGTGGTTTAGGTCCATTGTATCAAGAAGATTTAGACCGTGTATTCACTACTAAAATGGGTTATCCCCCAGATGATAGGGCATTAGTGCTTCTACAAAGATTACCTGGTTTAGCACCTCAAAACCAACAAGATGGTTCTAGATTTTTCATTGATCATATGTTAGCAAGTGCAGCCAAGGCAGGCGAAGTAGTAAGATATATATATAACCCATACGATTATAAACTCTCATCAGATCCTAGAAAATGGCAAGAATCACTCGATGATGTTGGAATTCAGGTGATTTCCTTTAAAATATTAAATATTACAAAGGGGCTCATTGAAGAGGCGGTATTGAATGCGAATCGGATAGATGCCGATGTTCTGTCAGTGGATATATTGATGGTCTTAAATTATCAGGGTTTAGCATGGACGGGTGAGCCAATTGTATTTAACGATATACTCATTCCATCGATGGAGATAAAGAAGGAAATAGATTGGTCTAAAATTAAGTTTCAGGAAACAATTTTTCAAGAACTTATTTTAGAAGAGATGCCAGTGATTCAAACATCTCCCATTATACATAATTCTGTTATAGGTACATTAATAGGTTGTTCTAATGTCAACTTGATTCCTAAAGAAATTTTAAGTAATACTACTGTTGATCATTATGAAACGCAAGAAACCACTACTACGGCGCTCTTGGGCCTTAATTTACCTATTGAAGTAAAAGTTGGGTTGACAATTTTAAAGAAGTTATATATTCAATCTGGTGGCGGAAGGCAAGAGAATTCTTTCTATCGAGGGTTAGCAACACATGAACATATTTACGTCCCTAAGGTTCTTGAATATTTTAAGCAAGTTGGCTTAGCTATACCATCTAAAAGAGCTGTGTCTAATAAAGTTTGGCAGCCATCAAGATTTAACATGGGGCGAGTAAGAAATATTTTAATCGATAAAAATTACAAGGACAAGTTAATAATTGATTTGCCAAAAGCTTTAAAATGAGTAAGTTGAAACAATTTAAATTAAATGAGATTGCGGTTAAAGATAGAGGTTTAATTGACGGTCCTTTTGGCTCAAATCTACCAGCTTCTGATTATATCTATAGTGGCGTTCCAGTAATTAGAGGATGCAATCTTTCGTTAGGAAAGCAAAAGTTTGTTGACAAGGGATACATTTTTGTTTCCGAAAAAACAGCGAAGAAGCTAGAGAGAAGTAAATGTATAAAAGGCGATATAATTTTCACAAAGAAAGGAACCCTGGGGCAAATAGGAATTATTCCGGAAAACTCAAAGTATGAAACGTACATTCTTTCTTCAAATCAAATGAAATTGTCAGTGAATAAGCATGTTGCTGACAATCTGTATGTCTACTATTATCTGTCATCGAAAAATACAATTGAGAAGATTAGAAGAGAATCTGAATCTACTGGAGTTCCCAAAATTAATTTAGGTTATTTAAAGAATTTTGAAGTTGCTCTGCCTAACCTTGAAATCCAAACCCGCATCGCCTCCATCCTCTCTTCCCTCGACGATAAAATAGAACTAAACCGCCGCATGAACCAAACATTGGAGCAAATGGCGCAGGCTTTATTCAATCATTATTTTGTTGACAACATTGACCTTGAGAATTTGCCTGAAGGGTGGAGATGGGGCAAATTATCTGAAATGTACAAAACAACTTCTGGCGGAACACCAAGCAGAGGTAAGGACGAATATTATTTAGGGGGAGATATCCCATGGGTTAAGTCAAAGGAATTAAATAACGGTTTTATCCTTCACACTGAAGAAAAAATAACAGATGATGGCTTGAAAAATTCTTCAGCGAAATTACTTCCTATACATTCAGTACTTGTAGCAATGTACGGAGCAACAGTAGGTGAAATTACAACATTAAGTATTCGTGCAACTTGCAATCAAGCTATTTGCGCTATCCTACCAAATAAAGACTATCCCTATTCGTTTATTTTTCAATTTTTGAAAGAGAATAAACAGGAACTAATAAATAGAGCAAGTGGATCCGCACAGCAAAACATAAGCCAAATAGTAATTCAAAATTTTGAATTAGCTATCCCTCCTTCATCAGTAATTGACGCATTTCATCAGGCAGCTAATAATTTATATTTAAGAATAGAAAGTAATTTAAAAGAAAATAAATCTTTAGCTGAATTAAGAGATACACTTCTTCCAAAACTAATGTCAGGGGAAATTGATGTGGATGAACTGATAAGTGAAGCGCGAATTGCCGAAGAGGAGGTGATCGTTGATCAAGCTGATCTCATAACAGCAATGGTTTAGATAAAGGTTAAGATACAATGATGTAATTTTAAGCTATGGCCACAGGAAAGAAAATAATTATAAAAAAAGCTGCTTCTAAAAAGAAGTCAGTTAAACGGGCTGCACCCAAACGGGGGGTGTTTGAGCTTACCGGAAAAGCAAATGGAACAAAGAAGGCTACTGTAAAAAAGGCAAGTGCAAAGAAAGCAGTTCCTAAAAGGGCAGTCACTTCTTATTTAACCAAGCGTATTTTAAAGAGTGCAGCTACAACGGGCTTTACAGTTGCTTCAGGCCAAACAATGGCGGTGATGGGATATAATGTTGTTGCCAGGAATGGATGGGTGGTAAAATTATATGCTGATGGGAAAACTGAAAAACTACAAAAAATAGACACAGATAACAACACCGCCTTTGCCCTCGATTAAAAATCAGCAACTACGTTTACGTGTATTTGCCGGTCCTAATGGGTCCGGAAAAAGTACTGTGATCGATTACGTTCG
>JAYTCO010000014.1:0-14295 GCA_043736415.1 Ferruginibacter sp.
TTTGTCTTTAATAATGTCATCTACCATTCCCAACTCAATAATGGCATAACTGTCTGTACTTACGCCGGTATCCATAAACAAATTATGAATATCCTTTAAACGACAGGCAACATCATTTAAGCGGTATTCACTTTCGCCACTTTTATAATATTTACGTGTTACTGTTACTGTATTAAACTCGGTTGGAAGTAGGTTTTTTGTATTTTCAAAAGTGAGGCTAACTTCTGCCAAACCACTCGCATTGCGGGTTTTGCTGCCGTTAAAAATAAGGCTCTCCAGATTTTCACTTCTTAAATTACTGATTTTATGTTCACCAATAACCCAACGTATGCTGTCAATAATATTGCTTTTTCCACAGCCGTTTGGCCCTATAACACCGGTTATTCCTTCATCAAAATTAAGAACCGTTTTATCGGCAAAACTTTTAAATCCTTTTATTTCTAAACTCTTTAAGCGCACAGTACCTGGTTTTAAGTAAGGCGGCAAACATACATGAAATTGAGGAAAATTAAAAGCGGATACATGTGTTTGTATACACATGAAATGCACATGAAGAAATTATAATACGATACGTTTTTAATGCCAATTGATTAAATCATATTAACAGTTTATTTATGTAAGAAGAAGAAATAATTATCGACTTATTTTAATCGTAAAAAGACAACTTTTAAGGTCTGCCTTTTCACGAATAATTTTTAAAAATTGTATTTTAAATTTAATCCTACAAAAGCATTTGCATTGCTTGGACCCGGAATGTAAGCATCACCGGTGTTTTTGCTTGATGGATTTGCGAGCTGGTTTACAAAAACTTTAATGGCATAGTGGGTTTGGGTAATATTATTTACTCCCACATAAAAATCAACATCAAAATGTTTTGACAAAGTTTGTTGCACACCTATTTTACTGTTTAACAAAGAATAACTGTTTGTATAAAATTCTTCTGTAGAAACGATGGACATTTTATCTCTGTAAGCATACGTTACATTACCATAGATTCCATATTTAAACATAAAATCCAACCCAAGATTTGCCGTAAATTTTGGTACGCCTGCTACCGGACGGTTAGTGTAATCTATCACAGAATCTTTTGTGCCCACAATCTGGTGAAATTTAAAATTCTTGTATTTAAAATCTGAATACGTTGCGTTTGCAAACGGTCTTAAAGATCTTAATACTGCGTTTGTAGACTGGTAGACTGGTAATTTTACCAATGCTTCCAAACCATTGTGCTTTTGTGTGCCGCCATTTGCAGTAATGCTGTAAAGTGTTACACCCGAAACATCATTGGGATTTTTAACAGCAATTGCCGTCATCTTATTTGTGTACACGGTATTAAAAGCACTTACTTCATAAAATAATTTATCGTTCATTAATGCACCTTTTGATCCTACTTCATACTGTACTCCTTTTTCAGGCCGTAAATTAGAATTAACTTTTGCTGCTGCTGTATTTGCTCCCACTGCCGGAATCACCACAAAAAAGTTTGCACTCACGGGTGCTTTAAAACCTGTGCTGTAAGATGCATACACAGATATTTTTTTATTGAATAATTTATTTATTGCAAAATGTGGTGAGACCATTTTTTTATAAGTAGTGTCAAAAGTAGATGGTCTTGTTGCTGTGGCAGGATTAAACCTGTCATTCAAATGTATTTTCATATTGCTTGTACCAACGCCCGCTGTAATTGCAAAGTCTTTTGGCAAAGACAATGTCCATTCCGTAAAAAAAGAACTTGTACTGTTTACTGTAGCAGTATTGCCGGTATTGGCATTAATAACCCAGTAAGATTCTCCTATATTCCACGTGGCAGGTGTTGCATCAAACGGACTTGCCTTCATATTATATCCAATAGTAGAGGCGTTTTGTCTTTGTAATTCGATACCGGTTATCCCACTTAAACCAATATTATTTGCCAAAGAAAATTTTGTATTAAATGTAGAACGTGTTCCATAATTCAACGAAAGTTTGTCCGTCCACCCTCCTGCAGAACTTGCATCATTTACCAGACCTGTACCAAAGGCTGTTGTAAAATTTGACAGCCAGTTATTGAAAGAATAATTATGCCCAATACCAGCTCTATAACTAAGTAGTTTGCTGTGACCATTTCTTTTTACATACTCCAAATTTCCG
This sequence comes from Ferruginibacter sp., assembly GCA_043736415.1. Taxonomy (GTDB): domain Bacteria; phylum Bacteroidota; class Bacteroidia; order Chitinophagales; family Chitinophagaceae; genus Ferruginibacter. The sequence continues at coordinate 2,131 of JAYTCO010000014.1, forward strand.
GTATCGCTTTTTGCATCAAACTGCGCAATGGTTTGTTCCCCACCTCTTTCATCATAACTGTTTGTAAAACCCACATAAGCGGCAATAGTTTGTTTTTGAGAAGGTTGCGACTCTGTAATAATATTTACAAAATCTTTTTTAGAAGCATTGTGAATAAAATATCCGTTGGATTTTTGGTGACCATAATTTAGTAAAAGAGATGACTTCTCACTTGCTGTTTGAAATTGTGTTGTATAACGCTGCAATCCATAATCACCAAACAATAATTCCTGACTGATAGTTGTTTTGCCGGCTTCCGGTTTTACGGTATTAAAATTTACTGCACCAGCAATAGCCAAACCATAAATGGTTCCTGCAGGGCCCTTGCTAACTTCTACATTGCCGATAGATCCAAAATCAAGATCATCCATAACCGTAATTCCTTCTGCATCGGTAACCGGAATACCATTTAAATAAACCTTGTATCCCTGCCCGTCAAAATTATTGCTGGCGCCTCTTGTACCTCTTGCACCATTGCCATATCCTCTTATATTAAATGACTGGCCCGCACTCACCGTTCTTCTTTCAAAAGTTACACCCGGTACATTTACATTTATTACATCATCAAAAAACAATCCTGTACTGCGTTTTAGCTCAACAGCAGAAAGTTTGGTGATGGATAAGGGCTGAGATAAAATGGATTTATTGTTATTGGAAGTAGCCGTTATTTCCACTTCATTTAAATTATTATTTATAGGCGATAGTTTTATAATTAAGCCATCAACACAGTTTTGTATAGTTTGTTTTATTGTAGCGTAACCAATGTATGAAACTGTTAGTTCATTGTTTTTAGTACAACTAAAAATAAATTCTCCGTTATTGTTAGTGATAGCACCACCCTTTCCGAAAAATTTTATTGTTGCCCCGGCTAAGGGTTTGTTTGTTGCTTGATCAATTATTTTTCCTTTTATTTGTTGTGCAGCTGCTGATATGCTCATCACAGTTACTAAAACTGTAAGTACGATTCCAAATTTCATTTCTTCAAATAATTTATTGTAAATAGGCGATTAATACCGCCATAAAAATGACAGATTCTCATTTGGCTAACAAATGAAATCTTTAATAAAATTTAATAATGATTATGCCTGGGGAGGTTTTAAAGCACTATCAGCGTTTTCAGTTAATATTGGAGAAATAATAAGCTGATATTTTTTTTCGGGAGATTTAATAGCTAGTAAATAGTAAGGTTTTATTAAGAGAAAGGGAGAAAAAGCTGTTTCAATATTGTTCTTAGTTTTTTTATCCTTTGATGAATTATTTTTAATTGTTGTATTGTAATTATTAATAAGTTCTTCTTCTTTTTGATCATTAATACAATAAAATGTTATGTGTCCATAAACATTTTTTATTTTTACAATATCAAACATTCCTCCTTCGAAAGAAAATTCTTTACCTTCTTCCTCCCAGTAAATTTTTTCTTTATTTTTAGTAAAATCAATAATGGTTAGTACATCATCGGAAATATTTTTATAGAGTAATTCTTTAATAAATTCTTTCCGTTCCTGTTGAGCATAATGGATTACAAAATAATATCCAATCTGGCTAAAAGCTATCATGACCAACATTGATATTATAAAAAATTTTTTCAGGTATAAAAATTTATGAGCAAATATATAGATACAAATTTTACACGATGAAAAATTTGTAAAACGAACTTTTCAAATTAAAAAAGGCAATCCCTTTTTGTGTAAGAGATTGCCTTTACCAACTATTAAAAACAGATTTTAGTTTTTAATCAAAGATTTGCTTTGCACTTTACCGCTTCCATCATCATAACGTAACATGTATAAACCGCTGTTGAGATTGCTCATATTTATCTGAGTTTGCTGGGTGTTTGGCATTGCAAGTTTTTGCATTATTATTTTTCCTTCTGCACTATACAATGTCAACATAGCTTTCTCTGTGGCTTTGTTGTGTTGTATGGTAACTTGTTCAAATGCTGGTTGAGGATAAACTTGCAGACTGTTTAATACAGTTTCTTTTCCAAATAATTTAATAATAGCAGAATATTTAGTTTTACCATCGAAATCTTCATTTCTTATACGGAAATACATTGTACCAGAAATTTTATCTACATAATTTAAGCTATAAACATTTCTTCCTGTTGCACTAACATAGCCAATATTTTGAAAGTTTAAACCGTTTGCGCTTGCCTCAACATAATAACCTTTCACGTTAACTTCCTGTGAAACATCCCATAATAGCTTAGTTGTACCATCATCCAATTTTCTTGCGACAAATCCTTGAAAAGTTACAGGTAATGGTCCAAGTGCTACCGCAGCTGATAAATCATCAAACAAAACTATTTGGTTAGCAGTTCCAGTTTTAACCCTAAATGTGAATTCAAATCGGATAGCCCTACCTGCAATTAAATCCTGATCCGTCAACCTTACGCAAATATTACCTTCTGTACTGGGTAAAGCTGTGTATACAGGACCATTAGCAGTGTTAGCTAAAACTTCCAATGGGGGACTAGCTACAGCTGAAATTACTCTAATTCTATATTCTGTACCTGCAGGTGCTTGGTATCTAAATCCGATAGTGGTTTGTCCGGTTTCGTTTAAAGTGTAGGGAGGTGATATCAGACTGTTCGTTCTGCCATTTAATCCGCTATTTTCAATTTCTGCTCCTGCGCCAACATTCCAAATAAATGCAGCATCATGAGCGTCAGAATAAATACTTGGGGAACTAAAACCTTCATTACTTTTATCAAAATTTTTAAAAACAGTACAACCCTGAACGTTAGTTGTGATTGTAGGAGATTGGGCAATAGCCGCAATAGCAAATGCGCACGTTAATGCAGAGAGTAAAAACTTTTTCATAACTTTTAATTTTTTGTGTGAGTAAGACCATTAAAAGTTCTTCAATAAAATATAGATATCAATTTATTGGTTAAAAAGAGGATAAGGAAGGAAACCTAATAAAGTCAATTATAATGCCTTTTAGTAATAAATTTTATATTTTTTAGAAAAAAAGTTTTTTAAGTAACATAATGTGCCAAAAAAAATCTAAGAATCTATTAATTAAATAGTTTAATCAAATAAAAAATACAAGTATAAAAATCATTATTTGTGTAAAGTCTTCTACAAAATATCGATTATGTAAATGTAATAATCATTAAAAATTTAAATTTAATTAAGCCGCAAGTGTTCTTAATTTCAAAATAAATATTTTTAATTTATTGCTTTATCAGTTAAAAGTCAATCTGAACTTTTTACTCAAGCAATAATTACAACTATCATTAACATTATCGGTCCTGAAAATTATGATGTAGCTTAACGACAAAATCAGAATAGATTTGGGTTCGATTTTTAAAATTTTATAGACGTCGAAGCAAATAGTACAACCTTTATTAAAAAATGATTTAGTATAAACAAATTACAAATCAGAATCTTTAATAGGAAGCATGTGCAGAATCAATACAACTAAAATAACAACAATAATTTTTGGAATAATAGGCTGTATGCAAAGGTCCTATTCATCTAATAGTGACTAAGTCGAAATGCTTATAGCGACAAGGTCAAAATGCTGAAAAAAATGCATCGTTTAATGAAATGAAAAGCCAAATCTGATAAAAATATAAAACCACGTTCTCATTCTGTAAACTAATCGAGCAAAGCGGCAAATACAACTCATTCTACAGAAATAGCAGGCTAATTTTGAAAAATGCTTTTATAATAACTGATAAAATTTTTGCAAAAGACACAATTGATATTTGGTATTTATCTTAAGTAAAATTTATACATGTTAAATCAAGCGTTGCACAAGAGGCTTTAATAATTTGGAGGCGGCGGAGGTAATAATTCTTTCGATAAAATTGATGGCATTGTGGTGGTGTTTGAGCGCAGAATGTCTCGCAGTGGTAAAATGTAAATTAAGGTTACTAAAATCGAAACAGGTAATGTAATTGTTAGTAAAGAATTTTAAATTCCAAAGACTTTAAAAATAAAATTAATGACGGGCCAGAGCGGTTGCAGTTTTAATATACAAAACAACAATTAGTTATTCAATAAAAAAACCGGCAGAAAATCTGCCGGTCTATTCTATTTATTAAAATTTGATGCTGTCGGTAATCTTATCATACTCAGCAGATTTTTTAAGATCTCCTTTCACTCTGTAAGCATCGCTTAAATAATTTGCTACCTGTTTGTAATTTATTTTTTGTTTTGTGGTAAGTGTTGTTTTTGCACTAAGAAACTTTATCATACTTTCTCCGTAAGGAATTAATTCATTCATGTAATTTATTGAAGATGCATTTAGATCTTTTTTCTTTTTAAGCTCATCAGGTTTTGTGGTTTTGATTACTTTAATAAGTGCCGCCTTCGTGCTGTAATCTGCAGCTACATTAAACAAATGATTGTTTAAAAGCATTGTTGCATCCATACTTTCATCTACAGCTATTGCTGATTTTAAAACTGTAGTCAGTTTTAAAAATAAGGCTGTGTCAGGAGATTTATTAACATTTGCCCAAAGACTATTATACATTTCAACAGCGTAATTATAGCTGTTTGCAAAGTTGCGTGGGTCTTTATTGTACAATTCATCGTACCGTGCTAATAATGCTTTTATGTCACCGCTTTTAGAAATCTGTTCAACTTCCAATGCATTCCAAAAATTATTTGTAGGATATGCAGTTTTTGCTTTTGCCAATATCATTTGTGCATTGCTGTTATCTTTTTTCTCCAAATAATATCGGCCTAAATACTCATATACTCTTTCATAATCAAGCCCTGTAATTCCCGCATCAGTTATTCTTCGGTAATTTATAACAGCGTTTAAGGTATCTGATGCCTGTAAAGCAGATGCGGCTATATTCATTACCAATGCAGTGTCAAGCTTATTTAATTTTATTTCATCGTATAAATAATTTTTAGATAAGATAAAATTTTCCATCTCCTGAGATTTTGAAAATGAATTATAAGCAGCAGGGTAATTTTTAAGATTAAAATTTTGTGCCCCTAAATCATAAAACCCTAAATATAGATCGAGGTAGGATTTATAAAACTCAGTTTTCATTCTTAGATCGAATTTATCTAACTGCTGGTTTTTTTTAAAGGCATCAAATGCTATTTGTTTGTAATTATATGCATCCTGTTTTGCTACAGTGCTGTCTTTGGATAAAGAGTTGTAAATTCTACCTTTATAATACCAGGCTTCTGCACTTGCGGCATTTTTAGGATCAGCAATATATTTTTCAATGGAAACTTTTGCAGCAGCATACTTGTTCTTTTCCATAAGTTTTCCTATATCATCTAAAGACTGTGCATTTGCAACCGCAGCAACAAATAAAACAAAGGAAAAAAAGCATAATTTTTTCATGTAATACTATTTTAAATTGAATCGATAAAGTTATTAGAATAATCTTAAAAGTTATCATAATTCGTTACCAATTTATATTCTACAAATTTTATAAAATATATGATTTGGTATTTTCAGCTTAAGCAAATCAAACTATTTAACCTTAATAACTTTCATAAAGTTTAATTTTGCTCCAACTTTTAAAAATTATAATTGATAAGCAAAGAGACGATACAGTTAATACAAAACAACATAAAAATTGAAGAGATCGTAGGTTCTTTTGTAAATTTAAAAAGGCGTGGCTCTAATCTGTTGGGCCTGTGCCCTTTTCACAACGAAAAAAGCCCGTCTTTTACAGTTTCACCTGCTAAAGAAATTTATAAATGTTTCGGTTGCGGTAAAAGCGGCAACAGCATTGGATTTTTAATGGATTTAGAAAAATACAGTTATGTAGAAGCGCTTAAATGGCTTGCCAATAAATATAACATTGAGGTTGAAGAAACAGAAACTACTCCCGAATTAAAATTATATCAACAATCATCTGACAGCCTTTTTGTTATTAATAATTTTGGTCAAAAGTTTTTTTCAGAAGCACTTTTTGAAACTGAAGAAGGTCAGGATATTGCTTTAAGTTATTTAAAAGAAAGAGGCTTTAGGGAAGATATTATAAGAAAATTCCAGATAGGTTACAATCCTGAAACAGGAGATAGTTTTGCCAAGGCAGCTGTCGCATCACAATTTAATCCTGAACTTTTACAAAAAAGTGGATTGGTTGTTTTAAGGGATGAAAAACTGCGGGATAATTATAGGGGAAGAATAATATTTCCTATTCACAACCAGAGTGGTAAAATTTCAGGTTTTGGTGCAAGACTTATTAAAAAAAATGATAAAGCTCCAAAATATATTAATACCCCGGAAAATGAAATTTATGTAAAAAGTAAAATTCTATATGGTTCTTATTTTGCCCGTATGGCAATCGATAAAGCAGATGAATGTTTATTAGTTGAAGGTTATACAGATGTTGTAAGTCTTCACCAGGCCGGTGTTGAAAATGTAGTTGCAAGCGGTGGTACATCCCTAACACCGGATCAACTTAGGTTGATAAAAAAATATACAAATAACCTTACCATTATTTATGATGGTGATGGTGCAGGTATAAAAGCTGCGGTAAGAGGAATGGACCTTGCCCTTGAAGAAGGACTAGATGTAAAACTCGTACTGATACCCGATAATGAAGACCCTGATAGCTATGTAAATAAAATTGGTCCCTCAGCATTTAAAGCATTTATAGATTTAAATAAAAAAGATTTTGTAATCTTTCAACTTGGGTTATCATTAAAAGAAGCCGGAACAGATTCTGTAAAAAAATCGGCAATTGTAAATCGAATTGCAGAAACTATTTCTAAAATTACAAAGGCTGAACATTTTACCAAAAGGCAGGATTATATACAACAGGTTTCGGAAATGCTCAAAATTGAAGAAGCAGGGCTAAACGATCTTGTAAACAAATTTATCAGAGAAAAAATACAAAAAGAAGATAACAGGGAACAGACAAATAGCATTTTAAAAAATGAAGATAATGCTCTAAGCCATCCACAGTCAGACCAAGAGAATAAATTGGATTCTTTATTTAATAAAGATGAATTTCAGGAGCGTGCAATTGTAAGAAGTTTGTTAGAATTTGGATTAAAAAAATGGAATGAAGAAATTACTGTTGCTGAATATATTTTTGAACAGATGGATGAAAATGATTTGGTTGCAATGATTGAAAACCCTGTTTTGATACAGATAATTGACAGCTACAGAAATTTATTTAATCAAGGAGAAAGTCCAACAAAAAATAATTTTTTGTACTTCGAAGATGAAATGGTGAGTAGGCTTGTTATCAGTTTAATGGATACACAAACTGAAATTAGTGCCCGATGGAAAGAACATTTAGAAGGAGAAATTTTAACCAGAGAAGATTTATTTAAAGAAGAAGTAATTTCAACCTTATCCTACTTTAAACTTAGAAAAATAAAAAAGCTTATAGATGAAAATCAAAAGGAACTTGAGAAATCAACCGACGAAGGAGATCAGTTCTTATATTTAAAAACTCATGTAGAACTTAAAATGGAAGAGCAACTAATAACAAAACGATTAGGTACAGTCATATTTAAATAAAAAAAACTCCTTTTTGAGGAGTTTTTTTTATTTAAATATTATCTTTTTACAGGTTTGTAATAACTTAAGGCTTCAGGCATATATCCTTTTAATCTGCTTATTCTGTTAGCATCCGAAGGGTGAGTAGACAGGAACTCAGGAGGTGCACCGTTTTCACCTTTGGCTGAGGCCATTCTATTCCAGAATGTGATAGCTTCATTAGGATTATAACCCGCCATTGCGCAAAATATCAGTCCAAAATGATCAGCTTCATATTCATTATTGCGGGAATTTTTTAGACCGTAAACTCCTGATGATAATCCGAACACATTATTAAATATGTTTGCCTTTTGTTCATTACCAATGGATGCACCTACAACTCCTCCAATTCCTTGTAATAGATATTGTTTGCTTATCGCTTCGTTACTATGTTTGGCTACTGCATGTGTAATTTCATGTCCTAATACAACTGCAAGCGCTGCTTCGTTTTGTGTTATAGGAAGCAATCCTGTATAAACTACAACTTTACCACCTGGCATGCACCATGCATTTGCATCTTTGCTGTCAATTAAATTAAACTCCCATTTGTACCCGCTTAAAACATCTGTTTTCCCTTGTGATCCATAATATGAAGTAATTGCATTTGCAATTCTAGAGCCTACTCTCTTTACCATTTCAGCATCCCTGTTATTAGAACTACTTACTACTTTACTTTGAGATAAAAAACTTTGATATTGCTGTACCGCATCTGCTTGTAATTGCTCTTCAGGTATAAGGCTCAATTGTTTTCTGCCTGTAACTGCATTTGTTGTGCAAGCCCCCATCATTATTGTTACGGAGAAAAGTAAAATTAAATTTTTCATTTTTCGGGTTTTTTAAGTTCAAAAAGAATTAAACAATACCCGTACCAGTTTTTTAAAATCCTATGAAAGAAGATTCATTTTTGGCGATTTTTTCGCTTATCCCTATATTTTAAAATTGGAATTCTACTTTCCACACCACGTAAGAGTTTACCAATATTTTTTTGGTGAGTTATGATAATAAGCAACGCTACAAACAAAGCAAAAATCCTGTAAAGAATTTCGTGCTCGTTCCAAATCCATAATACTGAAATTGGAAGCATTAAACCAGCCAATATAGAACTGAGAGAAACAAATCTTGTAAAATAAAGAACTAATAAAAAAACAGCTACACAACTACCTGCAATTACAGGTTGAATGGCGAGGATCATTCCAAATAACGTTGCAACACCCTTGCCCCCTTTAAAATCTGCCCATAAAGGAAATACATGACCAAGCACTGCAGATAGACCAAGTCCAATCATTAAATTGGTTCTTTCAATTCCGCTGCCCTGGTGTAGATAATAAGGAAGAAAATTATACAATGCAACAGCAGCCATTCCTTTTAAAATATCACAAACCATTACAATTGTTCCGTATTTGGAACCTAATACTCTAAAAGTGTTGGTAGCGCCCATGTTGCCACTTCCGAACTCCCTAATATCAATTCCAAAAAATTTTCTGCTGATGATTAGAGCCGTAGGAATTGAACCTATCATATATGCACATATTATCAGAAACAATTCTTCCATGGGTAATTTTTAATTAAATATGAAAACAAATGTAAACAAAATTGAATTTTTATCACGTTAAAACCTTAAAAAAATCCACAAATTAAACATCATTTTAAATTTTATTTATTTAAAGCTTTAAATTTAGTAAAATTTTTGGTTTAATTTTTAGTTGCCAATATAGCAATCCAGAGATCTTTTTTATAGATAGTTTCAACTTTCAAGCCAGCAATTTCCAGCAGTTTAAATATTTTTTCTTCATCATGCAACATTATACCACTAAACAACAAAATTGAATTTGTATCAGCAGCATCAATAATGGCATTAATATTTTGATTGATGATATTAAGGTTAATGTTAGCCAAAATAATCTGAGCTTTTAAATCAGATGAAATAGTTTTTGCCTTTAGTAAAACTATGTTGCTGCAATTATTAACCTTAAGATTTTCAATTGCATTGTTAATGCTCCACTCATCGTTATCAAAAGCAACAATATGTGAGGCGCCTAATTTCTCTGCTAAAATAGCAAGTATGCCCGTACCTGTTCCAAAGTCAATAACAAACTTTTCTTTAAAATCAATTTGACTCATGTGCGCAATCATTAAATGAGTAGTTGCATGATGCCCTGTTCCAAAACTCATTTTTGGTGTAATAAATATATTGAATAAGAATGAGGGATCAGCTTTGTGAAAGTGAGCTAATATTTTTACAAAAGGTATGTCAGTTTCAGGATAATAAATTAATACGGGTTGAAAATCCGACTCCCATATTTCGTTCCAGTTTTGAGATTTAATAATTGATTTTGAATATCTTATATTTTTTATCTCAACTGTTTTAATATATAGATCTTCATTAAATTCTTTAGAAGGAATAAAAGCTTTAAGCATTTTATTTTCTTCTTCAAACCCATCAAATCCAATATCAGCCAATAGTGCAATCAGCAATTCTTTTTCGTTGTCAGTTAAATTTTTAAATAAAATTTCAATGTATTCCATAAATAAAAAAACTGCAACCTGTATTAAGATTGCAGCTGAATTTTAGTTTTATAATTTTAAGACTGTGGAGTTTCTGGCCTGGCCGGTGCTTCAGGTTTTGGCATTAAAGCTTTTCTGCTTAATTTAAATTTACCGGTACGCTGGTCAATTTCCATTAGTTTCACTTTTACTTTTTCTCCTTCTTTAAAAATGCCATCCATGGTTTCTAAACGCTTCCAGCTAATTTCACTAATATGCAATAAGCCTTCTTTTTTAGGTAAAAACTCTACAAATGCCCCAAATTCTTTAATACTTTTGATTGTTCCTTCATAAGTCTCGCCAACTACCGCAGTAGCAACAAGACCTTGAATCCACGAATATGCTTTATCTAAAGCAACCTTATCCTTACAAAATATACTTACAGAACCTGCATTGTTCACTTCTTCAATATTTACAGTAGCACCTGTCTCTCTTTGTATTTCCTGAATAACTTTACCTCCGGGCCCTATCACCGCACCAATATATTCTTTGTCAATGGTAAATTTAATCATTCTAGGTGCATGTGGCTTGACATCTGCACGAGCAGCTTCAACAGTGGCGTACATTGCATCTAAAATATGCAAGCGACCTTTGCGAGCCTGGGCTAAAGCGCTACGCATAATGTCCATACTCAATCCGTCAACCTTAATATCCATTTGAACTCCACAAATACCATCACGAGTACCGGTTACTTTAAAATCCATATCTCCCAAATGATCTTCATCACCCAAAATATCTGTCAATACCGCAAACTGATCGCCTTTTTTAATTAAACCCATCGCAACTCCACTTAAATGCTTTTTGAGCGGCACTCCTGCATCCATCAATGCAAGAGAACCTGCACAAACTGTAGCCATAGAAGATGAACCGTTACTTTCTAAAATATCACTTACTACCCGAACAGTGTAAGGATATTCAGCACCAGGCATCATTTGCTTTAGAGAACGCATTGCTAAGTTACCATGACCTACTTCTCTTCTACCAACACCACGCATCATTTTTACCTCACCGGTTGAAAACGGCGGAAAATTATAATGCAAAATAAACTTGGTATAGTCTGAATGATGAGCACTTTCTACCAACAACTCATCTAATGGTGTACCTAAAGTAACTGTTGTAAGTGATTGTGTTTCACCTCGTGTGAATAATGCGGAACCGTGGGGAGTAGGTAAAATATCAGTCTCCATTTCTAATTGACGTATATCTTCCGTGCCTCTTCCATCTAATCTTACACGATCGTTTAAGATCATATCTCTTACCACATTGTATTGCAATTCTCCTGTGTAATGACCAAACAATTTTTTGTCCTGATCAGTTAAGCTTTCATCTGCAGCAAAATGTGCTTTTACTTCATCATATAATTTGCTGAAAGAAGCACTTCTTTCATGTTTTGCCGATGCTGCAGATGCAATTGCATACATTTTATCTTTTGCGAACGCTATAATTTTTGCATCTAATTCTTCGTTTCTGTATGGTTTGGTGTAATCTCTTTTTACAGATGAACCTACCAAATCCCTTAAATCTTCCTGAGCTTTTACCTGAACCTGAATAGCTTCATGTGCAGTTTCGATAGCAAGTATTAAATCTTCCTCGCTACATTCTTTGCTCTCTCCTTCTACCATCATAATATTTTTGCTGGTAGCTGCTATTAAAAATTCCATATCCGCCGTAGCCAATTCTGATCTTGTTGGGTTGATGATTATTTTACCGTCAACTCTGGCTATGCGTACTTCAGAAATTATTTCCTGAATTGGAATATTTGAAACTGCTAATGCTGCAGATGCTGCAAGACAGGCAAGTGAATCAGGCATAACTTCATCATCAGATGAAATAAGTGAAATTAAAACCTGCACATCGCACAAATAATCTTCCGGAAACAATGGACGAAGTGCACGATCAATTAATCTTGATGTAAGAATTTCGTAATCATTTAAACGGGCTTCTCTTTTAAAGAATGAACCCGGAATACGACCGTTAGACGCAAACTTTTCCTGATAATCTACTGATAAAGGAAAGAAGTTTTGACCTTCTTTTGGTTCTTTGTTAGCTACCACAGTTGCTAATAAAATACAGTTGCCTTGACGAACTGTAACTGCACCGTCA
>JAYTCO010000015.1:0-2519 GCA_043736415.1 Ferruginibacter sp.
TGGATAGAAACGGAAGTGCCAGCGGTTTTACCATGGAATCAATTTCGCCATTAACTGATTTTAGTTTCGATTTTCAGGATCTTGATTTAAAGAGAGTGAGGTAGTGAATGGTGAGTGGTGAATTTTAGTACAAGATAATTTGGGGCTTTGAGGCATTAAAACATTTTTCAGCATTTGTTCGGGCTTTGCGTTGCTATCTTTTTATTCGCTGATGCGATATAAAAAGTATATCCACTTCAATCCCGCAGCCCTTCATCTATAAAACTTTATTAAGCATTTAAAAGGTGGGAAGTGCGGGTATTAATTGCCCCATATTTTCTCATCAGCTATAATAATAAACATTTTAATAATTTCCCTAATATCCTGCAATGAGGGGCATCTTTTTTGTAATATTGCAAATAGAAATACAATAAAGTATTTTTTAGTAACTATTAAATTACATCTTATGAAATCAATTTCAGTTGCAATTCTATTAATGACTGCAATAACATTAACCAATTGCTCATCATCAAATATGATGGGAGATTCTTCTAAACCAGTCATGGTTGGAGGTGCACAAATGCTTTCAACAAAAAATATTGTTGAAAACGCAATGAATTCAAGTGTTCATACTACACTTGTAGCTGCTGTAAAAGCAGCCGGTCTTGTTGAAACTTTACAGGGTCCTGGTCCTTTTACTGTATTTGCTCCTACCAATGCGGCATTCGATTTATTGCCTGCAGGTTCTGTAGATCTTTTAGTAAAGCCTTATAATAAGATGACCCTTACAAAAATACTTACATCGCATGTTGTTGCAGGCAGAATGAATGGTGCAGACTTAGTAAAAATGATTAAAGACGGAAACGGTACCGGGGTTTTAACTACACTTTCAGGCCATAAGTTAATGCTGACAAGACAAGGAGATGCAATCTTAATTAAAGATGAGAATGGTGGAACAGCAGTTGTAACAACAGCAAATGTTTATCAAAGCAATGGTATTATTCATGTAATTGACCACGTATTGATTCCATCTTAATAATAAAATTAATATTTTAAAAAAACCAGAGATACTTTCTCTGGTTTTTTTATGTTTTGCCCAATCGGTTATTTACACAAACATGCATAAGTTTGCATAAATTTTTTTAATGGTAAATGCATCCATAATCACCATTGGCGATGAGCTTTTAATAGGGCAGGTAATTGATACCAATAGTGCTTTTATTGCGCAGCAAATGAATCTTGCCGGTTTTTTAGTAACACGCCGTGTGGCTGTTGGTGATGATTATAATAACATAAGAACTGCATTGGATGAAGAGAAGAAACACGCAGATATTATTTTAATAACGGGTGGCCTTGGGCCTACAGCAGATGATATTACCAAACCATTGCTTTGCGAATATTTTGGAGGTAAAATGATTGTTGATGAAACTACACATGCCAACGTACGGCATCTTTTTGAAAATATTTTTAAAAGACCTTTTACTGAACGCAACAGAAAACAGGCAGAAGTACCTGATGTATGCACCGTCATTCAAAATAAAAAAGGCACAGCACCCGGTATGTTGTTTAGTGAGCAGGTAGGTGATCGGGAAAAAATATTTATAAGCATGCCCGGTGTACCGTTTGAAATGATGGCAATGATGACAGGCGATGTTATACCATATTTAAAACAAAAATTTACATCAACCCATATTGTTCACCGTACATTGTTAACAGCAGGAGTCGGTGAAAGTATGCTGGCTGATATGATTATTGATTTTGAAAATAATTTACCAAAAAATATTAAACTTGCTTACCTGCCAAGTTATGGAATGGTGCGGCTAAGACTAACGGCAACAGGAGAAAACACAATTGCAGTTGAAGAAAGTATTGATGAACAATTCACTCAACTAAAAAAGCTGACGGCCGAACATTTGGTGACAGATGTTGATGAAACGATGGAGAAAACTGTTGGTAAATTATTAATACAAAAAGGTAAGACAATGAGTACTGCCGAAAGCTGCACTGGCGGTTACATTGCGCATTTACTCACAGCAATGGCGGGTTCATCAGCATATTACAACGGCAGCATTGTTAGTTATTCTAACGAAGTAAAAGAAAATTTACTTGGAGTAAAAAAACAGACAATTGATACAGTTGGTGCGGTAAGTGAAGAAGTAGTAAAAGAAATGGCAGCGGGCGCTTTAAAAAATATTATTACAGATTACACCATTGCAGTATCAGGTATTATGGGCCCAGATGGAGGTACAAATGATAAACCTGTAGGAACTGTCTGGGTTTGTGTAGGCAGCGTAGATAAACTTGTTACAGATAAATTTACTTTTAGGTTTGACAGAGAAAGAAACATTCGCCTTACAGCATTAAATGCTTTAAATATGTTGCGAAAATTTATTCTGGAAAATAATTAATAGAATATTTAAAACTTAGAAAATTGTTTATTACCGAAACACAGATACGGATGCATTATGCACTTACAGATCAAATGGGTGTAGTGTATTACGGCAACTATGCACAGTTTTATGAAATAGGCAGAACAGAAG
>JAYTCO010000016.1:0-5944 GCA_043736415.1 Ferruginibacter sp.
AGCAGGGTATTTTTTCAACCGCTTTAATGAGCCCAAAGGGTTTGCTCTTTTAATATCAAAAGCCCTGCGGTTTTCTTTACTCAAAGACTCAGGCAAAACAAAATAGCCGTAAATGCAATTAATTAAACTTAGGCCTGCTGCTACCATAAACGGAATGCGCGGGCCCATTGAACCAAGCAAACCTCCAATTACAGGCCCTATAATAAACCCAATACCAAATGCCGCCCCTACCATTCCAAAATTTTGAGCTCTGTTTTCATCAGTACTTATATCGGCAATATAAGCTGTGGCGGTTGTAAAACTTGCACCTGTAATACCCGCCAAAGCACGGCCTACAAAAAGCCATCCTATTGTTGGTGCAAAAGACAGAAAAAGATAATCAAGTCCAAAACCAAAAAGTGAAAAAAGTAAAATCGGTCTGCGACCATATTTATCACTCAGGCCGCCTAATACAGGTGCAAATAAAAACTGCATTACAGCATATGATGCGGTTAGATAGCCTCCCCATTTTGCGGCATCGCTAATTGAGCCATTAATTAATTGTGAAATCAATTTTGGCAATACAGGTATAATCAAACCAAGACCGGTAACATCTAAGACAAGCGTAAAAAAAATAAAACCAAGTGCTGCTTTTTTGTTCATGTAATTTTAATAATTGCTGCAAAATTGCACATAAAAATTTATGTTGCTAAATCTTATTGACTGATTTAATTAAAATTCTTCTTTAAGTAAATAAATTTTAAACCAGCTGTAAAATTTCTTTGTAATATTATTGGCACAATTCTTCCACTAATTTTTAAAAATATCTTTATGCATAAATCCCTTTTTTACATTACTCTTTTTGCCTGCTCCTTTTATTTAAATGCCTGCGCATCTCCGCAACAAAATAAACAGCAAAAAATGTCCTCTTCAAAAGTTGCTGACTCAAACAATCTTCCTGCACCTTACGCCACAAAATCAAACAAAAACTTTAGTAAAGTAATTGGTTGGAAGGAAGGGGAAACTCCCGTAGCGCCTGCGGGCTTTACAATAAGTAAATTTGCTGAAGGATTAGATAATCCGAGATGGATTTATGCAGCACCTAATGGAGATATTTTTATTGCCGAAAGTAATACTGTTTTAACCGGTATTAAAAAATTCGGTGCAAGTGTTTCGAGAAAAATAAAAACACAAAATCTTGGCCGTAGTGCAAACAGAATAAGGTTGTTTAGGGATACAGATAAAAACGGCAGTTATGAAAAAGCCTTTGTTTTTGCAGAAAATTTAAACCAGCCTCTGGGAATGCTGATTTTAAATAATCATTTTTACGTTGCCAATACAGATGGTTTGGAAATGTATGATTATAAAATCGGGGATACTTCTTTACCGTTAAAAGGTAAAAGAATTGTATCGTTACCTGCGGGCGGATATAATAACCACTGGACAAGAAATATTATTGCAAACGAAGCCGGTACTAAAATTTATATTACGGTTGGTTCAGGTAGCAATAACGGCGAAAATGGAATGGATAAAGAAATTAGACGGGCAAATATTTTAGAAATAAATCCTGATGGAACAGGAGAAAAAATATATGCAGCAGGGCTTAGAAACCCAGTGGGGCTTGCGGTTGAGCCTGTTACTAAAAATTTGTGGACAGCCGTAAATGAAAGAGATGAACTTGGAGATGAACTTGTGCCCGATTATGCAACAAGCGTAAAACCAGGTGCTTTTTATGGTTGGCCATATGCTTATTTTGGTGCAAATGCTGATCCCCGTATGAAAGATGATCCACACACAGAATTAGTAAATAAAACGCTTGTGCCAGATGTTTCTTTGGGTGCACATACAGCTTCTCTCGGATTGGCATTTTATACAAAAAATAATTTCCCGCAAAAATATAAAGGAGGAATGTTCATTGGCCAGCATGGCTCATGGAACCGGGCTCAGTTTTCAGGATATAAAGTGGTATTTGTTCCTTTTGCAAATGGAAAACCCTCGGGCAAACCTGAAGATTTTTTAACAGGTTTTATTGCTGATCAATCTAAAGACGAAGTACACGGCAGACCTGTTGGCGTGACAGTTATAAACGACGGATCGTTGTTGGTAGCAGATGATGTATCAAAAATCGTATGGAGAGTTAGGGCGAAATAATTCTTTTCATTACAATAACACTAAGAAGTTCCTAAGGTTCATCAAGAAATATTTAATGAGATAATCTTCGTGTTCTTTGTGTTTTGTTTTTATACCTTCGCACACTAAAATATTTATATGAGCACAACAGGAAAAATAGAATCAAACAAAGGCACACTTGCTTTTGAACTATATGATGATGCTGCACCAATTGCAGTAGAGAATTTTAAAAAATTAGTTTCTCAAGGATATTACGACGGACTAAGTTTTCACAGAGTAATACCAAATTTTATGGTGCAGACAGGTTGCCCCGATGGTACAGGCGCTGGCGGACCGGGATACAGCATTAAGTGCGAAACAGGTGGCGAAAAACAATTTCATGACCGTGGTGTTTTAAGTATGGCACACAGAGGAAAAGATACCGGCGGTTCACAATTTTTTATCTGCCATAACAGACAGGGAACTCAACATTTAGATGGTGTACATACCTGCTTTGGAAGAATTACAGAGGGCATTGAATTTTTAGACAGCATACAGGGTGGTGATAAAATGACCAAAGTAACTTTAGACGCATAATAAAGATATTATTTAAAAAAGCCGATTCAAAAATGAGTCGGCTTTTTAGTTAACGTTGTTTTTTTCTGTGAGGTAACGCCAATATCTTTTTGGCATATGTTGTATATGTAGCTTCATATTTTTTCGTGCCGCAATATTTATACTCCCAAAATATATACACCATAATTTCCGGTATAATTCTTCTTTTTCATCACAAATACTTTTCAGCTCCGCTTTATTATTTACATCATTTTCAAAATTCATGGATACTTCTTCTACTGTTTCCAAATCATAATACAAACCATACTTTCTTCTGCTGTCATAAATTAACCAACGCTGGTCTGCATACCTTTTTTCAAAATGATTAGTTATTAAAGGAAGTACATTAAAATCCGGTTGAATAATACAAAAATACAGTTGATCCTGTGTTAACTGAAAACGTACAAAGGCTTCCGTTCGGTGTTTTTCACGATGTACTTTTTTCGTTATTTGTTGAAGCTCTAAAACATCAGCATTGCTGTAATCGTTTTCTACAGATGCTTTAGATGATAAGATGTATGCTATATATCTGTAAAGAATATTCTCAACATCTTTTATTTCCGATAGAAAAGTTTTGTACAAATTGGAAAATGCATTGGGCGTTAATTTATCTTTTAGTTTTTTAAATACCCTCGCTGTCTTTTCTTTATTGGTATATACTTCATGTATTTTACCAAACAAACTACCCGATGCCCGGTTACTGTTTACAATATTTGGTTGTAGAATTTTGTATTCATATATTTCAAATATAGCCGTAATTAATCCCTCAAAAGTTCCGTCATAAATAACAATATTCATCAAAACATTTTTAGCTGTGGCGAAAAATTTGGTTTGTATTTGCTGTTACCTTCCTGCAGTATAATTTGTTTTATTTGCAGGGGTTGCAGATCTTTCTTTTCAAATTCACTATCTGTATGTATAAAATATTTTGCACGGTTTACACTGATACCAATTTTTTTTAGATGCTCCCAAGTAATGCGGCTAAATTTTCTGGCAGCAGTAATTTTATTCGCACTTTGTATTCCAATGCCAGGCACACGCATCAGCAACTGATAATCAATCGTATTTATATCCATCGGAAAAAGATTCATATTTCGCAATGCCCATCCAAGTTTCGGATCAATATCAATATCCAGCAACGGATTTTCTTTATCTACAATTTCGTTTACTTTAAAACCATAAAAGCGCATCAGCCAGTCTGCCTGATACAAACGGTTTTCTCTGATCATAGGTACAGGCGTACCAATAGCGGGAAGCCTATTGTCATTGCTTATGGGTACATAACCTGAATAATAAACACGACGCATATTCATCGTTTTATAAAAGCCATTCGCCATGTATAAAATCTCCAGATCTGTTTCAGGCGTAGCACCAATTACCATCTGCGTACTTTGGCCTGCAGGTACAAATGATGGCGCTTTTTTAAATATTTTTTTCTCTTCTTTGTTGGCTAAAATTTCCTGCTTTAAATAAAGCATTGGCTTAATCATATCTTCCCGCTTTTTATCAGGCGCCAGCAAAGCCAGGCTTTTTTCAGTAGGCATTTCTACATTTATACTTAATCTATCAGCCCATCTACCTGCTTCTTTCATTAACTCTTCACTTGCTCCAGGTATGGTCTTTAAATGTATGTAACCATTAAAATTATGTTCAAGTCTTAATTTTTTAGCCACCTGTACCAACCGCTCCATTGTATAATCTGGATTAGTAAAAATACCGGAGCTTAAAAAAAGTCCTTCAATATAATTTCGTCTATAAAAATTTATGGTAAGGTCTACCACTTCCTGTACAGTAAATGCAGCACGTTTTACATCGTTACTTTTTCTGCTTACACAATAAGCGCAATCGTAAATACAAAAGTTAGTCAATAAAATTTTAAGCAGCGAAACACATCGGCCGTCTTCTGTATAAGCGTGGCAAATACCGTTAGATGCATTACCCAGACCTTTGTCTTTATTCTTTCTGTTACTCCCACTGCTGGAGCAACTCACATCGTATTTTGCAGCATCAGCCAATATGCTCAATTTCTCTTTTATTCTATCGCTCATACTAAAATATTAAGTACAAATATACTAAATAGTTTAGCCTAAATAAGTACATTTTTTCAACATTAACAGTCATAAAAATCCGATCAAAAAACTATACAAATTTTAGGGTACAATTATTGCCTGCTTTTTATTAAACAACTAAAATTATGACCAATCAAAAACAATTCGGCGTGTGGATGGATTCTCACCATGCAACCATTATCGGGAAAGAGAATGCTGATGCAGAAAATTTTACATTATTGGCGCATGTAAAAGGTGAAGAAACCACTTCAAACAGCAGTGAAAAAGCAGAAAATAACCATGCAAAAATGGTAGAATCAAAGTTCTTCAAGGAAATTCTTACGCATATGCAGAATGCAACGAATATACATTTAACAGGAACAGGCGTATCCCAGGAAAAATTTATGCATTACCTCGCAGATACTCCACAATTTAAAAATACAAAAACAGAAGAATCAACTTCCAACAAAATGAGCGATGAAAAGCTCATTGAATTTATAGCAGGTAAATTTTAAGAATTACTAAAAAACCGAGATATTATTTCTCGGTTTTTTTATTTATCCCTCTAATGATCTTTTAAATATTTGAATCCCCATCGGATTTTTTATTCTTTTAAAGAGCAAAGTTCTTTTTACTTTTGGCTTCCGCAATTCCGCCAGTATTTTTTTATCAGAAAAGCCATGCTCTAATGATTCTTCTTCAGTATTACAATAATATACTGCTTCAATTTTACTCCAGTAAATAGCAGCGCAACACATTGGGCAAGGCTCTGCACTTGTATATATTTCGCAGCCCGATAAATCGATTGAAGCAATATTCTTACATGCATCTCTTATTGCTACTACTTCGCCATGCGCAGTGGGATCAAGATCTGCAGTTATCCTGTTACTGCCGCTGCCAATAATTTTACCATCTTTTACTATAATAGCCCCAAAAGGGCCACCACATTTACTATCCAATGCATATTGGCTAAGATCAATAGCCATTTGCATAAACCTGTTTTTATCTTCTTTTAGCATGAGTATGTTTTAGTATAAAATTATTATATTTAAAGTCGCAACAGCAATTCAATAGTTATATTTTCTAAAAACATAAATAAACTTAGACTTATGATAATCAAAAAAGATAATTATAGAAAATCATCTACTTATATATTTATTGCTGCTTTTTTGATACTCATAAATATGGTATTA
>JAYTCO010000017.1:0-2513 GCA_043736415.1 Ferruginibacter sp.
TGCGTAAATACAGCCATACATTTTGTTTCTTTTGTAGAAAGAATATAAACATCATGCGAGATGGGATGCACAGCAATAGCGGAAGGGTAAAAGCTTTCCTTTTCTCCTGTTAATTCCTTAAAATCCTTTTTATGTATTACCATAAACGGTGATTCAGCGACTGAATCTGTAGTCATATTTAACTGGTAAATACCCCTAGTAGATTTTTTTTCATCCGCTTGGGCAATATCGTTTTTACAAGCTATCAGTATGTTTTTGTTTACAGGATCGTAACAGATGCCTTCCGTATTATTTTCTTTTGATAAAAATGTTTTTATTTCTTTTACCTGTGGCTTGGTCTGCCAGTCAGTAATTTTGTATATGCTGCCGTGACTCCACAAAGCGTAGGCAGTATTGTTTACAAGTACTACATCTTCCACATCAAATTTCTTTCCTGATAAATCTTCTTTAAAAGCAATTTTTTTATCAATAACGGCAGAGGTATCTTTTAAGCCAATTACATAAAGATTGGGGTGGAGGTCTTCAATTACCATTAAATGATTTGAATCTATATAACTGTTGCCTGATATTTCCAGCAGCTCTTCAGGCAGCCGCCATTTTCTTAATGGGTGTACAAGGTCATAAACCCCTGCAATTTCAGGCTTGGCTATAGTTTGAACGCTTTCTGTATTTGTTTGCCTTAAGTTATTTTTTTCTGACTGCCTGCACGATTCTAATTGTAAAAATAATATTCCAATAACAAAAGGAAAAATTAGAAATTTCATAAGTGGTATTTTTTCTAAAGCTAATAATTCATCTTTATTTTGCAAAATAGGAGAACCGTAATTATTAAGCATTTTTTTCCTTTCATTCATTCTAAAGGTTTATTTATTGGCCAAGGTTACAAATTCAGTTTTATTAAAAATTGATACTTTATTTAATAGCCCTTTAAAAAAGTAGAGATAAAATATTTATCATTATTTTTTGCTTTCTTTTTTACTTTTTTACAATAAAAGCACAGCAAGAATGAGTTGCCGTAAAACGACAATTTGTTACTTTATTTTTTTAATAGCGTTAAAATATTGAACAGTTATGCTCTTCGCAATAAGCAGTAGAAAAGGGGTTGTTCATCCTATTTTTTATAAAGCAAAAATTGTACAACAGACAATATTAAAAAAAGTGTATTCACTGCTGTGTTTGAATCGAGAGAATAAAACATAACCTACTGTAAAGCCAAATCAGTATCATTTTAAAAAAGTGTAACGCCATTTCGGTATTAATACCTACACACTGTAAAGTTATTCCGGTACAAGACAGTACAAGACAAACACACCAACTTATAAAGGACTTATAGAGAAGTTATAGGGAACCAAACCCGTGTATACTTCAAGCATTGCTTCTCCCTACCCTATGGCAGAATCTATTCAATAAATACTTTGCATTACAAGAGCAATTTCTTTTAATCTGTCCTTTACCACTTAAAACTCCTGACTCATCCTACTTTCCTTTTAGGTAAAACTTTCTAAAAATTGCTCAAATATTTTGTTCATCTAATTGCACACCGTAAATTGTATTATAATTCACCAAAGAAAAAGGAGGTATAAATGTCTAGTAATAAATCATGTATACCCACGGTTATAATGTAATGGCCTGGGTATTCAAAAACATCGATTTTAGGTTGTAATGACCACTGCCGTCGGCTTTTCTACCGACGGCTTTTTATTTTTACTATATGCAGGGATGCTTTTAAGCAACAGCTTTTTTCTCAGCAGGTGTTCCCCTCAAACCATAATTTTCCCTTCTGCGCAGCCAACCAAACCTTTATCATTATTTTGGCTGCAGCAAAACATTTGGATTGTTGTAAATTTGTGTTTCAATTATTACCATGGCAGATACATTAACTACAGAAAAACCAATGCTCACCGCCAAAGATTTTGCAACTGATCAGGAAGTTAGGTGGTGCCCGGGCTGCGGCGATTATTCAATATTGGCTCAGGTACAAAAAGTAATGCCTACACTGGGCATACCCAAAGAAAATATTGTAATTGTAAGCGGTATTGGCTGCAGCAGTCGTTTCCCTTATTATATGAATACATATGGCATGCACAGCATTCATGGCCGTGCAACTGCAGTGGCAAGCGGCTTAAAAGCAGCAAGGCCTGAGTTGAGTGTGTGGATAGTAACCGGCGATGGCGATGCTCTAAGCATTGGCGGCAACCATACCATACATTTACTCCGCAGAAATTTTGATGTAAACATTTTGCTTTTTAATAACCAGATATACGGTCTTACCAAAGGGCAATATTCTCCAACATCTGAAGAAAAGAAAATAACAAAAAGCACGCCGATGGGCAGCATCGATCATCCATTTAATCCTTTGGCATTGGCCATGGGTGCAGATGCCAGTTTTATTGCCCGCAGTATGGATAGAGATCCCAAACACCTTCAGGCAATGCTCCTCCGTTCGGCTGCGCACAAAGGGTCTTCCTTTTTAGAAATTTACCAGAACTGTAATATTTTTAATGATGGTGCTT
>JAYTCO010000018.1:0-2512 GCA_043736415.1 Ferruginibacter sp.
GAAAGATCAATATTAAATACCTGTGCCAAAAAAATTACGCTCATGCTTAAATAAATAGTTGTGCCATCCAGATTAAAACTGTAGCCCGTGGGTATTACAAGGCCAACAACTTCTTTTTCGCAACCGGCATCCTGTAATTTTTTTATTACAGAGGGCAGCACTGCTTCGCTGCTGCTGCTGCCCAATACAATTAATATTTCTTCTTTAATATACACGAGCAGTTTCCATAAACTGAATTTATAACAGCGTGCAATAAGACTGAGTACCACAAAAATGAAAACAAATCCGGTGGCATAAAAGGTAAGCATCAGTTTACCCAGCAATGCAAGAGTGGAAAACCCAAATTTTCCGATGGTGTAGGCCATACCTCCAAAAGCCCCGATGGGACTAAGCTTCATCACTATCTTAAGAATATTAAAAAGGACTTTATTTATCTTTTCAAAATTTACCAGCAAAGAATGTCCGGCTGTACCCATCCATTTTAAACCTATTGCAAAAAGGATACTGAAAAATAATATCTGCAGAATATCGCCTTTGGCAAACGAGTCAATAATATTTGAAGGAACGATATGAGCAAAAAATTCTCCCCAGAGAAGTTCTTTTGCCTGGTTGCTGTATTCGGTAATTTTTTCCGGTGCAATATTATTGCTGCTTACGCCTGTGCCGGGTTTTACTATATTGGCAATTACCAATCCTATCACCAATGCAAGGGTGGTAACAATTTCAAAATATAAAATAGCTTTTGCTCCTATTCTTCCTGCTTTTTTCAAATCCCCGGCACTGGCAATACCAATTACAATAGTAAAAAATATTACCGGCGCAATCACCATGCGAATCATATTAATAAATGTTTCGCTTATTAATTTTGCCGCAGGCGAAAAAAATGGAAAGAAATAACCAACAGCAACACCTGCGATGATGCCGGTGAGAACCTGTATATACAATACTTTAAAATATTTCATCTATGCAATTGCCGGAAAATTTATAAATTTTTGATTACGGTTATATTTTATTTATTAGTATTTATTGAAATAAAAATTATAATGTAATATCACTAGCGTTGCGTCTTAGTTAAATGATTTTCAATTGAATATATTTAAGTTCTTTGACATCTTGATTTTCTATGTTTAAAAACACATTGTGTAATGCCTTTTTTTCGAAAGGAGCAAGACTGATGTATTGTATGATTTCATATGGAGAGTTTGTTAGCTTCAGCCTCTTTCTTGCTATTAATACCAGTACATAAACTGATATAGCAATCCAGATTTGAGTTTTTACTGCGTTCTCACTAAAGCCCCAAAAAGATTGAACTTTCAGATTTTGCTTAATCCATTTGAAGAACAATTCAATACCCCAACGGTGCTTATAAAGTTGAGTTACAGTTTTTGCATTTATTTTAAAGTTGTTGGTTAAGAAGACAAATGTTCTTTCAAACTCAGCATCATAAAATTTTATGCGTCTTAATTGCTCTGGGTATCTGTTACTAGTGTTGATTCCCGTAAGTAAAATATCCTGATCACAAAGAATACCTGTTTCCTTGTCGGGAGGCCTGGATCTTATTCGTTTAAATTGCAAATTTTCTTTTGCCCTTACAACGAAATATGCTTTCTCTTGTCTGATTGCATAAAGGCGCTCAAAATCAACGTAAGCCTTATCCATTATGTAATAGCTGCCTTTTTGAAGTGGAATTAAATCCATTATTTTTACATCATGAACATTTCCCGCTGATATAAAAATAAATTCAGGAATGGAAGTTTTTAAATCAAGCAGTGTATGAATTTTTACAGCAGCTTTAGTTGAACGGAAAGGAGCCCATAAAAAAACTTCCAGACAAAGGTCTACTGTTGTCGAGTCCAATGCAAATACCCGGCCTTTAAGATTTACTTCTAATTGATTATCGCCCTCATACATTTTTTTTGCCTGATCAATTAGTTTCAACGCATACTCTTGATAAATCCTCCAATCTCTACTTTCATTTGCACGAGATAAAGTTGATTTATTAATGGCTCTTCCAATGCCAAGATGATAAAGCTTATCAGAATTTAACTTCAAGCAAAGAAGCGTATCACTCATACTTTGACGATGAGTTAATTGACCAAATGCCATGCAAAGGAATTGCTTCCAACAAGTAAATTCTTTTGCTTTGTAGTTACCCTTATACCGGTTAACACAAACTTTAAAAATATCCTGAGAAGCAAAATCTATTATTTGCGTGAAACCCATACGTCCTTTGTTCATTACCAATAATTTGCACAAAGAACGAACAGAATTAATTTCAAATCAACGCCGACTCAAAAATGGCGTAAACATAGACCTGTCAAGTGTTTCAAAGAACTATTTAATAAAACAACGCAACGCTAGTGTCATGACATCATTAATTTGGTTTGAATAAGTTTGTTTATGGCTTGGCACTAAACTTGACTAATATAACATCCACAAAAAAGTACCCTTTTAAGCCACTACTTTTGTCATATTGACGAACCAACAAAAACTATGGATAAAAATTTTTATT
>JAYTCO010000019.1:0-5922 GCA_043736415.1 Ferruginibacter sp.
GGGAATGACATTACAAGACCTGCTTTACTTATCTGGAGGATTAAAGCCATCAGCAGAATTTGGAAGATTAGAAATATCCAGTATTGTTGATGTTGACTCGGCACGAAAGGGCTTAAAGCCAACAAGAACAGTTGTTAACTCTTATGGTATTGACCAAAATCTGCAAATCGATTCTGCTGCTGCCCTTGTTTATTTGAAACCATATGATCAAGTTTTTGTAAGAAAAAATCCCACTTTTGAATTTCAGCAAAATATTGAATTGAAAGGACTTATTAAATATCCAGGGTTATATCCTCGACTGAACAAATATGAAAAATTATCTTCTTATGTAGCTAGAGCAGGAGGTTTTAAAGAAAATGCAAATCTTTCAGGAGCGTTACTGTTTAGGCGAAAACCTGCGGATGTTAGAGAAAAACCAATCGAGACAACCAAATTTATCTCTAAGAAAATTTCTCGTGAGAAATTAGATTCATTAGGTCAACTTGTTCCTGTAGATACTGTAGTTATGAAAGCACTTGATGAACCTGTAAGCATTGATCTTTACAGGGCATTGCGATATAAGAATTCTAAACACGACATTATTCTGCAGGAAAATGATATCATATTTGTTCCTGAAATAAATCCCTTTGTTAGCATTGAGGGCAGGGTTCAATCTCCCCTTAAACTTTCATTTGACAAGGAACATACAAATGTTGGATTTTATGTAGATAAGGCAGGAGGTTTCGGCATCAGACCATGGAAGAGAAGAATTTATGTTACCTATGCAAACAAGAAAAGTAGAAGAACCAAAAACTTTTTTTTCTTCCATTTTTATCCCCGAGTAGAAGAAGGTGCTATAGTAACAGTTCCAAGTCGACCGGAAGGTCAGGAAATAACAGATGTAGTAAAATCTACTGCTACATCTTTAGTCCCAGTAATAGTAACGGCATTAATATTAAAATACTTAAATAAATAGTTGTGACAACCCAGGATTTAGTTAGAAGGATTTTACTTACAATCCAAAAGAAAAAATTTATTATTCTTTCGGGCGGCCTGGTGGTTGCAGGGTTACTATTTATTTATGCAAGCAACATACCCTCAGTTTATTCTGTAAAATCAACTTTATATCCTTTAACAGCAGGTGCAGACGATAAATCAGCGTCTTCTAAAATCAGCGACTTGATTGGAGGAAGTGGACCTACTAAAACATTAAGTGAAGAAGCTAATGTAAATATTGAAGAAGTTGCAAAAAGCCGGAAAACCCGTGAAGCTGTGGTTAAAGTAAGACTTCCTGAATTTGGAAATAAATCCATTGCTGTTATTTTAATTGAAGAGTACAATAAAAACAAATTCAGATTAAGTCCAATTATGCAAATTCCTTCAGTTGAAAGTGATTTGTATTCAACAGGCGCAAATTTATTTGCAGGAAATTATTCTGTGAAATTTAATAAAAACAGTTTACTCGAAATTGTTTTTACAAGCACAAATGAAAAATTAATAAAACCGGGAAGTTTAATTTTAATAGATAAAATCTCACAATTCTATAAAGAACTTAAAATTAAAAAGGCTCAGTTTGATTTCGATTTCACACAAAAAAAAGTAGATTCTCTTGAACGGGTATTGAGTAAATACGATAATCAACGCATTTATTTGAATAATACAACATTATTTGTTCAACCCGGTAAGATTCAATACACTGTTCCAAAAGAAAATTTAGAAAATAATAAACTGTTAGTTTTATCGCAACGGAATGGTGCAGCCTCAAACAGAGAGGAAGCATTGTGGAGAAAACAAAAAGTAACCCCAATTATAGAAATATTAGATTCGCCCGAACCTCCTTTTATAGAAAGTAAACCTACAAAAATTATGTATTCCTTTATAGGATTTATTCTAGGTTGTTTGTTAATAACAATTATAAGTATTTCGAGTTTGTTTTATAGGTTTATTCATCATGAATTTCAAAAAAAACTTGTAGATACTGTTGAAATTTCACCAATATCTACAACAGCATAGTTATTGACAATCATTTTTAAATTGTTTCTGCTATAATATTGGCAACTCTTTCGCCATCCATAGCGGCACTCACTATTCCACCTGCATAACCGGCACCTTCCCCGCAGGGAAATAAATTTTTTAACTGAGGGTGTTGTAAATTCTCTTTATTTCTTGGGATTCTGACCGGGCTTGAAGTTCTGCTTTCTACTGCAACTATTACTGCTTCGTTTGTATAATATCCTTTTAGTTTTTTACCAAAATGTTGAAAAGCTTCTGCCAACGCACAATAAATAAATGCCGGTAAAACGTTTTGTAGTTTTGAAGATGTTAGCCCGGGTAAATAAGAATTAATCGGAAGTGTTTCAGATAATTTTCGGTTTACAAAATCCTGCATCCGTTGTGCAGGCGCTTTAAAATTTCCTCCACCTTCCAGGTACGCTTTTTCTTCCACCATCTGTTGGAACTTCATAAAAATAAGTGTGTCATCTTCGTTTGTTTCAATACCTGCAGTTTTTAAAGATGCCATTGCATCTTCTTTTTCTACCTGCACCACAATGCCGCTATTAGCAAATGCATTGTTTCTTTTAGACGGACTCCAGCCATTTACAACAAGTTGCCCTGCATCAGTAGCGGCAGGTGCAATAATGCCACCAGGACACATGCAAAATGAAAACACACCCTTACCATTTACTTGCTGTACTAAAGAATAAGCAGCAGGTGGTAAATTAATATCTCTTTCGGTTGAACAATGGTATTGTATACTATCTATCAAATGTTGTGGATGTTCAATTCTAACACCCATTGCAAAAGGCTTTGCTTCAATTAAAATATTTTTTGAATGAAGAAGTTTAAAAATATCTCTTGCAGAATGACCCGTCGCTAAAATATATGCATCAGCGCAAAATATTTCTCCATTCGCAGTTGTAACAGCATCTATTTTTGAACCTGTAATTTTAAAATCAACAACTTTTTTCTCAAACAAAACTTCGCCCCCGCAACTGCTAATCTGATCATGCATGGCAGTAATAATTTGTGGGAGTTTATTGGTGCCTATGTGCGGGTGGGCATCGTAAGCAATATTTTGTGGTGCACCGAAGTTTACAAACAAATCTAAAATACGATCTATATCACCTCTTTTGTTACTTCGGGTATATAATTTACCATCGCTGTACGTACCTGCCCCGCCTTCCCCAAAGCAATAATTACTTTCGGGGTTTACAATCCCTTCCTTGTTAAGTTTTGCAAGGTCACGTCGTCGTGCTCTTACATCTTTTCCTCTTTCTAAAATTATCGGTTTAATACCGTGCTCAAGTAATTGAAGTGCTGCAAAAATCCCTGCAGGACCTGAACCAATAATGATTACTTTTTTTGAATCGGCATTTACATTTTTAAAAAAAAAAGTTTTTTTTGCAACAATTAAATCAGGCTCATTTATGAATACAATTATAGTAAGATTTATGTAAATATTTTTACCCCTGGCATCAATAGATTTTTTTAGTATTGAATACCCTGAAATAGATACAACCTTAACTGCTGCTGCTTTTGCTATATTACTAATTACTATTGCTTCGTCTGCAGCATCAGCCGGAGAGAGTTTTAAAACTATTTTTTGCTGCATTTATTATTTGCCGGGTCTTCTCCTGGAAATTTAATTGAAAATTATTTATTAAAAAGGTAGGTCATCATTTTCCTGCGGAGAAGTAAAATTATCAACAGGTTCCATACCGCTTGTATCAGAATTATTATTGCCTTGGTTGGTGTTTAAAATTTGTTCAATGCGCCATGCATCTAAATTGGTAATGTAATTTGTTTTTCCGTCCTTCTCCCATTTGCTCCCTTTAATATTGAAATAAACTTTTATCATATCACCAATATTTACTTTGTCTATTATTTCTGTTTTATCCTGTACACATTGAAACTTAGCATAGTTCACAATCGTTCTTCCGCCAATATCATCTGTTTTCTCGAGTGCAAATTCTCTTGTCTTAAAACTTTCTGTACGTTGTACTGTATCATATTTTGCAATCAATTTTCCTGTTAATTCGTAGCTCATAATAGTTAAGTTTTATGTTCAAAAATAAGCGTTATTTAGTTATGATTTATAAGCAGAAATTTTTTATAATAATATACCACAATAAATAATACTCATGTATTGAATTATCTGTTTATACACATTCTCCTAAAATATTATTTAAAGTCTTTAAAATTTATTTTATTACTTATTGTTTCAAAGTTAATTTTTATATTTAATCCATGTAACTCAATGTGAGTATAAGTTTTGATTTTTTTTGATAAATTAATATTTTTAAAAAATACTGCTTTTGTGTTTGTCTAGTATAAAGTATAAACAATAAAAAGTTTTTTTTATCAACAATTTATTTTGATATTCGCTGTCCCCCATAAAAACAGGATATTTGTTTTACGGGCTATCATAAACTAACCGAATAACATAAGCAAAAAAATGTTGAAATTCTAATGGATAAATCTTTTGATAAAATATGGGAATCGTGTTTAGATATTATCAAAGATATTGTTGAATGGCAGCATTTTAAAACATGGTTTGAACCAATAAAACCTGTTAGTCTTAAAGAAAAAATTCTTACGATACAAGTACCAAGTCAATTTTTTTATGAGTATCTTGAAGAGCATTACGTATCTCTTCTTGCAAAGACACTAAAAAGAGAATTAGGTAAAGAAGCAAGGTTAGAATACAGGATTATGGTTGATAGCGGCAACAGCAAAAACAAACCACTTACAACAGATATTCCCGGACATGGTTACAGATCATATTCAAACAACGAAATGGATTTTCCACTAGTCATAAATAATCCTGTTAAGAACCCTTTTGTGATACCGGGGCTTAAGAAAATGCAGATTGATCCGCAGCTTAATTCAGCATATACTTTTGATACTTTTATTGAAGGAGATTGTAACCGAGTTGCACGCCGTGCAGGTAAAACTGTTGCAGAAAAACCGGGCGGTACAAGTTTTAATCCCTTAGTGGTTTATGGTGGTGTTGGCTTAGGAAAAACCCATTTGGCTCAGGCAATTGGTAATGAGGTAAAAAACCTTAATCCAAGTAAAGTTGTATTATATGTAAGTTCTGAAAAATTTATTAACCAGTTTATAGATCATGGTCGTAACAACGCCATCAACGATTTTATACATTTTTATCAGTTAATAGATGTATTAATTATTGACGATATTCAGTTTTTTAACAGAGCCGAAAAATCACAAGATGCCTTTTTCTCAATCTTCAACCATTTACATCAAAGCGGTAAACAATTAATTCTCACCAGTGATAAATCTCCCAAAGATTTGGAAGGTGTACAGGAAAGATTACTTAGTCGTTTTCGTTGGGGATTGAGTGCAGATTTGCAGGTGCCCGATTATGAAACCAAGATTGAAATACTTGATATAAAAATGAAAAACGATGGGTTAGAAATGCCCCGTGAAGTAGTAAAATATATTGCGTACAATATCAATAGTAACGTTAGAGAGTTGGAAGGCGCACTTATTTCTCTGTTGGCACAATCTTCGCTTAACAAGAGAGAAATAGACCTCGAATTGGCAAAAAAAGTACTAAGAAATTTTGTAAAATCTTCCACAAAGGAAATAACGATAGATGCTATCCAAAAAATGGTGTGCGAATATTTCGATGTGGCTTATGATAAGCTATTACAAAAAACCCGCAAACGTGAAATTGTACAGGCAAGACAGATCTCTATGTTCTTATCAAAAGCGTTCACAAAAAATTCATTAAAAACAATTGGTGAGCATTTTGGTGGAAGGGACCATACAACCGTTATACACAGCTGTCAAACAGTTAAGGATTTAATGGATACTGATAATTTATTTAAAGAAAGTGTATTGGAGCTTCAGCAAAAAGTACAGCTTGCAGCAATGTAGAATAAAAATATTTTAAAATGATTTTACCTTATCATTTTT
>JAYTCO010000020.1:0-2504 GCA_043736415.1 Ferruginibacter sp.
TGGTGGCGGTATGATAATTATATCCTGCAATAATTTACAGGCAAATACACGTAAAATAATTTCAAATGGTTTTGGAGGTGTGGCATGTTTTGAAGCTCCTGGATCAGATTGTCATGATGGCATGGGAGGAGGTGGTGCAGGCGGTACGGTTTTATTAACCGTAAATACTTTTTTAGATAATTTAATCGTATCAAAAAACGGCGGCAATGGGGCAAATGTTTCGAGTACTGTTGCATCAGCAGGAAAAATTGGACCCGGTGGCGGTGGTGCTGGAGGATTTATGTTTTTGAGCAAACCAGCCTTACCCCTACAATTAACTTCATTAAATCTCGGTGGTCAAAACGGTGTACTTGTTCTAGATAATAATTCAAATTGGGGTGCAACACCCGGAACAAACGGGTTAAATATTTTTAATCTAAACGTACCCATCTCTACTATTGCATTTAAACCAAATATAGATTCTGTAAGAATCAATACCTCTCAAAGCTCATGTACTGCTTTTAATTTTAATGGACTTGGTTTTACAAATACAAATACAATTGCTTCTTGGCAATGGAGTTTTGGCGATGGAGCAACAGCTACAGGGCAAAATACAACTCACAGTTATGCTACAGCCAATGCTTATTTAATTAAGTTAATCGTTACCGATATAAATGGATGTAAAGACAGCATCTCAACAAACATAATTTCAAATTTAATTTCTATTGATGCAGGTGCAGATAAAACTTTTTGTGGTAGCCAAAGCAGTGTTCAGTTAAACAGCAACACGCCTGCAACCGGTACTGTCTCTTGGTCTAGCAATCCTTCAACAACTATATCCAATAATTCTTCTCAAAACCCAACGGCGGCAGTTAGTGTAAACACTACCTTTTATGTGACTATAAATAATCCTCAAGGTTGTTCTGGTAACGATTCGGTGAAAGTATTTATTAATACAGTTCCTATTGTGAAAACACTGGAAGACATTTCGATTTGTAGAGGAACAACATTGCAATTATCAACTACCATTGGACTAAACTCATATCAGTGGACAAATGGCTTATTTGTAAGCGATTCAACAATATCAAATCCTTTTTTTATTGATTCTTTACCGAGAATTTTAATCGTAACGGGAAGTAATGGGTTTTGTGTTGCAAAAGATACTATTACTATAAATATCAAGCCTTCTCCCTTTGTAAAATCAATTCCTGACACTTTAATCTGTAGCAATCAAAATATAATGCTTACCACCATCGGAGCAAACAATTATTCCTGGTCGCCAAATTTTTTCCTAAACAATTATAATGCATCTAACCCTACTTTTTTAGGGGATTCCAGTATTGTTTATTTTGTAACAGGAACAGCAAGCAATGGTTGCACCGCAAAAGATACTGTTGTAGTTTCTGTTACCAAACCAAAAACAATAATAGCACCACCCAACAAAAGTTTTTGTACAAACAGCAGCGTTGTACTTAATGGAAATAATGGAAATGCGTATACTTACAATTGGAGTCCGTATACTTATTTAAGCAGTTCAACTATAATAAATCCTGTAGCAAACCCACCCGGAAATTTTACTTATAATGTAAACATTAAAAGCAGGGTTTGTGAATACGATAGCAATTTTTCAGTAATTGTTATTGCTAATCCTTTACCAATTTTAAATGCGACAAAATCGAATGATATAACTTGTTCAATACCTACAGCTAAATTAAATGTAAAGGGTGCGATTCAATATACATGGGATCCATCCTCTATCTTAAATAATTTATTTATCTCGAACCCTGTTGCAAACCCTGTAATTAATACGGAATATATTGTTACCGGAGTGGATATTAATGGTTGTAAGGGTAAAGATAAAATAACAGTTTTGGCGAGTATGGGGAATAATACATTCAATTTACCAAATGCGTTTACGCCAAATGGGGATGGAAAAAATGATTGTTTTGGATTAAAAAACTTTGGAACATCTCAAAAAATTTATTTTATTATTTACAGCAGGTGGGGCGAAAAAATGTTTGAAACAAACGACATTAATTCCTGTTGGAATGGAAGCTATAAAGGAAAACCGGTAGAAGCAGGAAACTAGGTTTATTACGTAACAGGCAAAACAGCTTGTGGAGATATTATTAGAAAAGGGAATGTAATTTTATTAAGATAATCTTAACAACAACACCTTATTTATTTTACTTGTAAAATGAAAGTAATATCCGGATTATTGCGTATTTCTGTATTTAAAAAGTATTCGCTTTAAGAAAAGTAAACAACGTTGCCATTTTATCTTCGCCAATGATTGCCGTTTGTAATTTGTAAAAGAAAATTTTTAAATTAGCAGAAGAAGATATTTAAACAATATTGCGCCGTGAAAATTATCAAAATGTCCATGCACGAATTTATAAACGGGCTCAAAATATCCGCTACATTAAAAAAGGTAATGTACTGAAAAATAGTTGGTGGATTTCTGGTTTAAAATTCTTTAATTGTGTCCGTCTACTTTAAGAGGAAGCAAGCTCTGCTGGAGAGCA
>JAYTCO010000021.1:0-2496 GCA_043736415.1 Ferruginibacter sp.
TTTAACCCACTCCCTTTTGTTTGTATGATATGCCCTAAAGCCTAAACGGTTTCTACATGTTTCTTCTCCTCATTCATCAATTCTACACTTCTATTAATGAAGTTGGTTAGCTCGCTTCCTTTTAATAACCCTTGGGATAACAAAGCCAGGTCTGCAAGGTTCCTTATCTGCTTTTCTTGCAACTGGGCATCTTCCTGCTTTAATATGTTTTGATATATTTTATGATTACCATTAACGGTAAGCGTTACTTCATCGGGCATATTAGCATACCAGCTACTCATACCTCCACCCATGGCACCCATATCTTTCATACGGCGCATGAACTCAGGTCGTGTGGCCACTACTGGAGGTGCACTTTCACTCAGCCCTTTAACCTCAACGGTAGCATGTAATTCGGGTATGTTAAATCCAAACATTGTTTTCAATTTCTCTTCTTCGTCTTTGCTCAAAACACTTGCCTGGGTTTCTCCTTTGTCTATTAACTGATCTACTATGTCCGCATCAACACGGGTAAACTGAACCTTTTCCCATTTCATTTCCATGTTGTTAATGAATGCAGCATCAACCAGCGTTTCAAACTTTAAAACTTTGTAGTCTTTTGCTCTCGCAGCCTGTATGTATGCATCTTGCTGTATAGGATCTGTGGTATAAAGAATAACAACTTTTTCGTCCTTATTTGTCTGTAGTGTTGACACTTCCATTTTGTACTCTTCAAGGGTATAAAACTTTTTGGTTTCTTCGCCTTTGGTACCTGCCTCTTCCATTACTAAAAACTTATTGGCCCGCTCCAAATACTTATCATCTGTCATCATACCATACTTCACAAATAAGCCCAGGCTCTCCCATTTTTCTTCAAATGACTTTCGATCAGTTTTAAAGATTTCTTCAAGCTTATCAGCTACTTTTTTGGTAATATGGGAGTTAATTTTCTTGACGTTTGGATCGCCTTGCAAATAGCTGCGACTAACATTTAATGGAATGTCCGGGCTATCTATCACACCATGCAACAACATTAAAAACTCAGGAACAATATCCTTTACTTCATCTGTTACAAAAACCTGATTGCTGTATAGTTGAATTTTATCCTTTTGGATTTCATAGCTCTGTTTAATCTTAGGGAAGTATAAAATACCTGTAAGATTAAAAGGATAATCAACATTTAAATGGATCCAAAACAAAGGAGTTTCACCAAACGGATACAGCTCTCGATAAAAATTCTTGTAATCTTCATCAGTTAATTCCGAAGGCTTCCTTGTCCATAAAGGAGATGTGTTGTTGATAGGCTTTTGGTCACCTGCAACTTCTTCTTCACCCTCTTTCTTTTCTTCAACCGGGGCATTCTTATCTGTAAAATATATGGGAATGGGTAAAAACTTACAAAACTTGGTAAGCACACCTTTTATTCTATCAGCATCTAAAAATTCTTTGCTGTCTTCATTAATATGCAACACTATCCTCGTTCCCCTGTCAGGTTTTTCAATAGTATACATTTCAAACTCCGGGCTACCATCGCAACCCCAGTAAACGGCAGGTTCATCTTCATTAAAACTCTTGGTATACACTTCAACCTTATCACTTACCATGAAGGCACTGTAAAAGCCTAAGCCAAATTTTCCGATAATATTTTCTTCGTTTTGTCCCTTGTATTTTTTCAAAAATTCTTCAGCACCGCTAAAGGCAACCTGATTTAAGTATTTATCCACCTCCTCTTGACTCATACCAACGCCCCTGTCAATAATACTGATGGTTTTTTCTTTACCGTCAAATTCTACATCAACTCTTAATTCGCCCAAATCGCCTTTTGCTTCACCAATAGAAGACAATGTTTTTAGCTTACGCGAAGCATCCACTGCATTACTAACCAACTCACGAATAAAAATCTCGTGGTCGCTGTATAGGAATTTTTTAATAATTGGAAAGATGTTTTCTGTTTGAACACGAATATTTCCTTTAGCCATAATATAATTTTTTAAAAGATGTTGTAACGGAGGCAGTCAAATAAAATGCCAAAGCAATGAATGATAGATATAACGGAAAAATTGACAGAAAGCGGTGTCAATCTCATTTACACAGCACCAAAAAATAGGTAGGTAAGTAATACAGAGGTGATTATTCCTACAAGATCGGCCAGTAACATAGCCCCAACCGCATAACGGGTATTTTTAATGGAAACCGCTCCAAAATACACAGCAATTATATAGAAGGTAGTATCTGAAGCGCCTTGCAAAATAGAAGCAAGACGGCCGGGAAAGGAATCAGGACCAAAGTTTTTAATAGTATCAATCATCATTCCACGGGCACCGCCCCCACTTAATGGCCTGATCAATGCTGTTGGCAATCCATCCACAAAGCGGGTATCGGTTCCTAAAAAAGCAAAGAACGATTTCATACCATTTATCAAAACATCAAAAGTGCCGCTGGTTCGCAATAAACTTATAGCTACCAGCATGCCTACCAGGTAAGGAATTATTTTTACCGCCACTTCAAAACCACCTT
>JAYTCO010000022.1:0-5890 GCA_043736415.1 Ferruginibacter sp.
GCAAAGAATTTAAGAAGCTCAAATAACAAAAGAGAGAGTCTTATACGTGTAAACCAATATTTTACGTATGAAAAACTTACTGTTTGTTTCTGTTGCGCTCAGCGTTTTTACAGTTACTTCATTACAAGCATCTGCACAAAGAAAAATCAATTCTGTAAATGATTTTAATTTGACAGGAGAAGGTATAGTTTATTTACCTTCAGAAACAAAGCCTACAGGTTTTAAAGCTACCGTTGCTACTTTTGCAAAAAAAATGATGAAGCCAGTTGGTATGGCAACAGAGTTTTGCAGTAGTTTACAATTTAAGTATGCACAGTTACTAAACAGAAATGTTGAGTTGGTAACCAATACATCATTAATTGGATTTATAGATGAATGGTGGGGTACAAAATACAGATATGGCGGTACTACCAAAAAAGGAATAGACTGCAGCAGCTTTACAGGTCTATTAATGGGTTCTGTTTTTGGATTTACATTACCCCGTACTGCAAGGCAACAATATGCAGCTTGTTCCAAATTAAAGAAAGATGATATGCTTGAAGGAGATCTTGTATTTTTTAATACAAGGGGCGGCATTAGCCATGTGGGCATTTATTTGGGTGATGGTTTTTTTGTACACTCAAGCAGCAGCACAGGTGTTACAATAAACAGTTTAAATGAAAATTATTATTCAAGAAAATTTATTGGCGGTGGCAGAATTGAAAATGATCAATATGCTAAATTGAATTAAATAAAATTCACAAATTAAATACCCCGGCTTTTGGCCGGGGTATTTAATTTACAAAACTATTAATTTACAAAACTTTTGCAGGTAATTCTTTTTTGCTAAATACATAAAAGTTTTTATCTACAGTAAACGTTTTCCCGTCATATCGCTTCCCTGTTTTTAAATTTTTCCATTTTGCTGTTGGAGTAATCCATTGTTGAAAATTACCTGCTGTATCCAAAGAGATTTTAAGCGGTAAAACAAGGTTATCTACATTATCTGTCCAGCGATATGCTATCTTTTTTTCGTCAATTTTATATTGCAGTAAAGGAATTTTAGTTGTTCGCAGATACTGGTCAAATATACCTTTAAGGTTTAAGTTTAGAAATGAACCGATATAACCTTCAACCTCAGTTGTAGTAACGGTTTTATGGTAAAATCTTTTATTAAGTGCTAACAATAAATCCCTAAATTTTTTATCATCATTTGTTATCTGTCTGATAAGGTGTATCATGTTGGCTCCTTTATAATACATATCGCTGCTGCCTTCCTTATTAACCCCATAAGGACCAATAATGGGAACATCGTTTTCAATATTTTTTCTTATTCCTTCAACATACCTTTCGCCAGCTTTTTTACCCCAGTAATATTCTGTAAAAAGCGTTTCGCTGTAGTTTGTAAAACCTTCGTGTACCCACATATCTGCAATATCTTTTGTGCAAATGCTGTTGGCAAACCATTCATGTCCACTTTCGTGTACAATAATAAAATCCCATTTTAAACCCTCACCGGTTCCTGATAAATCTTTGCCTGCATACCCCATTTTAAAACCGTTGCCATATGCAACTGCACTTTGGTGTTCCATACCTAAATGTGGTGCTTCAATTAACTGGTATCCATCTTCGTAAAAAGGGTAGGGTCCAAACCAATATTCAAATGCCTTCATCATTTTTGGTGCATCAGTAAATTGTTTTTTGGCTTTTTCAAGATTGTAATCCATCACCCAATAATTCATATGTAAACTACCATTAAGACCTGGATATTTTTCTGAAAAATTTACATATTTACCAATGTATGGAACAATACAATAATTGTTAATCGTATTTTCTACGTTGTAAGTGTAAAGCATTTTTCCGTTAGCCATTTGTTTTTTATCAGTAAGTCTGCCATTACCAATGGCAACCAAACTATCAGGTACAATCATGCGCAGCGTTGCACCACTGTCAGGTTTATCGCTTTGTATATCTTTACATGGATACCACACACTTGCGCCAAGCCCCTGGCATGCAACTGTCATCCATGGATTATTATTTTTATCCCTTTTCCAAATCCAGCCTCCATCCCAGGGTGGGCGTACAGCCTCTCTTGGCTTACCATGAAAATAAAATGTTAGGGAACGAACGCCGGCTTTTATTTTGTCCATGGCCGAAGAATCTCTGTATTCCAACCAATACACATTTCCTTCTCTCCTGAATTTATAGGTAATATCTTTATCTTTTACACTATCCAAAATCATTGGCTCCTGCAAATCTATCTGCATTAATTTAGCCCCATTATCAAAAAAGCGCATTGTGTTTTTACCTTCAATAGTTTTGTTGTTATAATCAGGCTCTACGGTAATATCATAATGTAAAACATCCCACTGCTGCCTAAAAATACCGTTACTTCCACGCAAAGAATCGGCATGAGTAAAGACATTTTTTTTATCACCCAATTGTGAAAATGCCTGTATGCAAAATGAATAAAATATTAAAAATAAAAAAGCGCTTTTTATTATAGTTAACATGC
Source organism: Ferruginibacter sp. (assembly GCA_043736415.1). GTDB lineage: Bacteria > Bacteroidota > Bacteroidia > Chitinophagales > Chitinophagaceae > Ferruginibacter. The sequence goes on from JAYTCO010000022.1 coordinate 2,495, forward strand.
CGTTGATTTTAATAATCTAAATTATGGTGTTTAAATCAACTGATAGTATAAATTTGTTTTAATGGTGAACAGTAAATTTTTAATTAATGTTTTTAAGAAAGTAAAAATATTTTTTTACAGCTTTTGTACTTTTTATTTGGTGGTATTTTTTTTATCCTGTAGAGATCACACACATGATGATAAAAAAATATTTCGCTATAACGAAACGAGCGGCATTGCATCTTTGGATCCGGCTTTTGCAAAAAACCAATCCATCATGTGGGCTATACACCAGTTGTATAATACATTAATTGAGGTTGACAGTAATATGCAGCTAAAACCCTCATTAGTAATATCATGGGAATTTACTGACAGCAATAAAATTATCACATTTCACCTTCGTAATGATGTTTTTTTTCAGGATGATGAATGTTTTAAAAACAACAAAGGTCGCATACTTGTGGCTGCTGATGTAGCTTATAGTTTTGACAGAATTATAGATAAAAATACTGCAAGCCCAGGCGCATGGATTTTTAATAACAGGGTTGCAGAAAACAATCCATTTACAGCTTTAAATGATTCTACTTTCCAAATAAAATTACGAGCTCCGTTTCAACCCATCTTAGGTATTTTAAGTATGCAATATTGCTCTATAATTCCACATGAAGCAGTTGAAAAATATAGGAATGATTTTAGGCGACATCCTGTGGGTACAGGGCCTTTTGCTTTCGTTGCCTGGGAAGAAGGTCAGGCAATGGTTTTAAAGAAAAACGATCATTATTTTGAGAGGGATAACAAGGGAAAATCTTTACCATATATTGATGGAATAAAAATAAATTTTTATGACAGTAAAGCAACAGAATTTTTAGAATTTCAACAGGGCAGACTTGATTTTATAAATGATATTGACCCATCTTTTAAGGATGAGATACTTTCTAAAACGGGCAACCTAAAAGCTGAATGGAAAGATAAAATCGAACTGCAAAAACATTCATATTTAAATATTGAATTTTTTGGAATACTTACAGACAGCAGCAACATACTTGTAAAAAATTCACCTTTAAAACTGCTAAAAATACGGCAGGCAATTAATTATGGCATTGATAAAAAAAAGATGATGCTTTATGTAAGAAATTCTATTGGCGTTGTTGCAGAAAGTGGTTTTGTACCACAGGGGTTACCATCATTTAATAAAGAAAAAGTAAAAGGTTATTCATACGATCCAATTAAAGCAAAACAATTGTTGGCAGAAGCTGGTTTTGCTGACGGAAAAAATTTGCCTGAAATAAAACTTTTAACGATTCCTATTTATGCAAACCTGGCAAGTTATGTGGCAAACGAATTAAAACAGATTGGCATAACAGTAAAAGTGGAGGCTATGCAAAAAAGTTTGTTGCTGGAGCAAACTTCAAAATCGCAGGCACTTTTTTTTAGGGGCAGCTGGATTGCTGATTATCCTGATGCTGAAAATTATTTAAGCGTTTTTTACAGTAAAAATCCTGCGCCACCAAATTATACACGGTTTAATAATAAGGCCTTTGATCAATTGTACGAGGAGGCTTTATTTCAAACCAATGATAGCATACGTTATAGGTTGTACCGGCAGATGGACAAAATAATTGTTGAGAACGCTCCCGTGGTTCCGCTTTGGTATGATGAAGCGATACATCTGGTTCAAAAAAATGTAAAAGGATTTGTACCAAATAGTTTAAATATGCTGGAATTACGCCGGGTAAAAAAATGAGGCTGTCTCATAAGTACGAGGCTGCCTCCTTTTATTCGGATCCCTATCGGAGAGTGAATGTCATTTAAGCAAATCTCAGAGCCATTTTTTAATTATGAGACAGCCTCATTTAATTAGTAAGGAAAGCATTTTATTTTTTTAATATTTTTTTTGTAAATCTTTCTTTTCCAATTATAAATTCCAAAATATAATTACCGGTGGCAAGCTGCCCAAAATTATTTACCTCAAGTATATTTTGGCCTTGTTGAACAAAAACTTTTCTTTTAATAATTTCTTTTCCATCAAATGATATCAGGCGATAAAGGGCATTTCCTTCTCCTATACTGTTAAAAGAAATTTTAAAATTATCTGTGAATATTGTGGGATAAACTGCAACTTGATTATTTATTACTCTTTTTATGGCTAGTGGAATAATTTCGGAGTAACTGAAATGCCCATTTGTATCAACTATTTTTAAACGATAATAAACAACGGCGGCATGGGTATTTAATGCATCGCTGTATTCATAATAATGGGTAATTGTAGTGGTGCCATTTGCAATTATAATTCCTCTTTTGGTGAAATTTATACCATCTTCAGCTCTTTCGATTTCAAAATAATTACTGTTTAATTCATTTTCAGTTTTCCATTTTAATTCGCCTTTATCACCACTTATTGCTGCAGAAAAATTAATCACTTGATTATTTATTACCGGTGCATTTATATGTGTGCTCATTTTTACGGTAACGGCTAAAACGCCAGGAAAGTATTTGTCCGCTTCAGTACCAAATTCTATTTGCATTTCTGTCGCATTGGGCAAAATACCATAGCCCATTCCTACCTCCACTTCATCAATATCAATCCCCATCTGATTTGTAAAGTCAGCATTTTTATTGTGGATGAACTGGCCTTTTGAAGATATACTTCCATTAAAAAAGTTATTTGCAGGGTTTGCGGTATTGCTTACCGTAACTCCATTGATTTTTAAATAATCACCAGGCGCATTTGTTGAAGATGATGCAATATTAGCGTCACCTTCCCATGCAAGTGTACTTAAAACTGCATCCCCAGCTAAAAGGGGAGTGGTCGGTATATTAAGCCCGGTCAGCGTTATATTTTGACTTGCAGAATTCCCATTATTATATACCTGAGAAAAGCCATCAAAAATTCTCACGCTGTTTAAAGGCAAGGCATTATTTTCAAATGCAATGATGATGCACCATCCGGCATAGTTTCCGCCATAACTTGCCGATCCTTCTATCATTGGAATATCGGCAATACTGTATGTACCTGCGCCATTATTTTTTATAAAATCTTTTACATCCACATAAGATTGATATGCTTTAGTAGAACCGTTTACAGTGTAAATATCAGGATTGTAAATTGAAAGCAATTCTGTATAAACTCCGGTTTCGCCCTTTCTAATTTTTATTTTTTTGATTGTATCAGGATTTGCATTAAGAGTTGATGTCTGAATTTTTCCACCCCAATATAAACGTGCATACTTTATAGTGTTGATACCTGCAGGCAAAACAAGATTCGCTGTAGAAGAGTTAGAAGTATATGCCGGTGTAGCGGACAATTGTAAATCAAAAAAACATGTATTACTGCTTGCTGAAATCTGGTGAATTTCTACAGCAATGGCGTTCTGACCCTCGTGAAAATAAGAAGATGGAATAGAAAAATTATCCCAC
>JAYTCO010000023.1:0-2492 GCA_043736415.1 Ferruginibacter sp.
TTGTAAACATCAACCGCTCCAAAATCCAGTAAGAAAGAAGTTCCAAACATATTAGTTATCTGTAAAGCTGCTCCGATTAGCATAGCAAATAAAAAGAAAACTGCCATCTTTTTATCTTTAAATAAAACAAATGCGTCCAGTCCTAATATTTGTGAAAAACTTTTTTTCTCTATGCTTTTATTTATGTTACAGGCAGGTAATGTAAAACAAAACATAGCTGTAGCTACTTCCGCAACTGCAGCAAAATTAAATTGTTTGTTATTGCCCGTCCACCCAAGCAAATCTACCAACCACTCTGCCACAATAAATCCAATTGTACCCCAAACTCTTATAGGTGCAAAGCTTTTTTGCACATCAAAATTATTCTTGGAGAGTAAGGTGTAAGAAACAGAATTGCTTAAAGCAATGGTAGGCATATAAAAGCAACTCGTGAAAAAGATTGCATAATACAAATCGTTAGCGTTAGTAAGTGTACCTGCATAATACAAACAGCCTCCGGCAAGTAAATGACATATTCCCAAAACTATTTCTGCACGCAGATACTTATCTGCTATAATACCCATGAGAGCGGGCATAAATAAACTGGCCCAACCCATTGTTCCATAAGTTGCTCCCACCAGGCTTCCCCTAACACTCATATCTCCGGGTAAAGTAAACATGTAGCCACCAAGTGAAATTAACCAAATACCCCACACAAAGAACTGAAGAAAATTCATTGTTATCAGCCGAAAATTTAAATTCATTTTTTATATTTTACTTAAATGTGGTTAGCATACATTGAATTGGTAAGTTATTAATTATTATTTGCTGCAAATAAAATATTTTTTTCTTAATATTTTTAGAAACAATGATGGTTATAATTCCCTTTTAAGCAAACCCAAAATTTTTATAATAAATACCTAAGACATTATGTTTCGTAAATTTGATAAAACTTAATAGTAATGAGTGTTTCAATTGATACATTAATAAATTTTACAACTGATATTTCTCTAAAAAATATTGCAATAAAAGTAAAAAATGCTGAACGCATTACTGATAATGAATGCCTGGACTTATTTGAAAAAGCTGATCTTCCTTTTGTAGGTTCTTTAGCAAATTATATTAGAGAAAAATTTCATGGAGACAAAACATATTTTAATAGAAATTTTCATATTGAACCTACTAATGTATGTGTTTTCAGTTGCAAATTTTGCTCTTATTCACGCCTGTACGCAAACAAAGAAGAAGGCTGGGAATTAAGTATTGACCAGATGCTGGATATTGTAAAAAGTTATGACGGCAAACCAATTACGGAAGTGCATATTGTAGGAGGTGTTCATCCAAAAATGAATATGGCTTATTTTATTGAACTCATTCAAAAAATACATGCGCACAGACCTGACCTTCATGTAAAAGGCTTTACAGCAGTTGAATTGGATTATATGTTCCGCAAGGCTAAGCTAACTGTTGAAGAAGGAATGCAGGCACTCAAAGATGCAGGATTACAATCTCTTCCCGGTGGTGGGGCAGAAATTTTTCATGAAGATATCAGAAAAGAAATTGCGGGAGATAAAGTAACCGGAGATGGTTGGTTACATATTCATGAAGTAGCACATAACTTGGGTATGCCCAGCAATGCAACAATGTTGTACGGCCATATTGAAAAGTACGAACACAGAATTGATCACATGAGGGAGTTGAGAGATTTGCAGGATAGAACTCATGGCTTTAATACATTTATACCACTAAAATTTAGGAACAGTAACAATGATATGAGTTACGTGCAGGAAAGCACAGTAACAGAAGACATGCGTATGTATGCAATAGCAAGAATTTATTTAGATAATTTCCCTCATCTTAAAGCTTATTGGCCAATGCTCGGCAGACAAAATGCTCAGCTAACATTATCTTTCGGCGTAAATGATATTGATGGAACGATAGATGATACCACAAAAATTTATAGCATGGCAGGAAGTGAAGAACAAACGCCGACCATGACTACAGAAGATCTTGTAATGCTGATTAGTCAGGTTAAGAGGAAAGCAATAGAAAGAGATACTTTGTACAATGAAATAAAAGATTACAGCATTAATTTAAACTAATCTCTAAATTATAATCTTGTAGACCATTCAAATTAAATCTTATAAAATAAAAAACCCCATTCAAATTAATGAACGGGGTTTTCTAATTAGATTATAATCTTAGAAATTTCTAACAGTCATTTCTGTTCTTCTGTTTTTTGCACGACCTGCAGCAGTTTTATTATCAGCCACAGGTTTTGTTTCGCCGTATCCTGCAGACTTTAAACGAGTTTCAACAACTCCTTTACTAACAAGATAATTTTTTACCGCACCTGCACGGTTGTCAGAAAGAACCTGGTTGCTTTCGTCAGAACCCTGTGCATCTGTATGACCGTCAATATCAATCATCAGTGTTTCATCATCTTTCATCAATTTTACAACTTCATCCAATGATTTAAATGACTTAGGTAATAATTTAAAACTACCTGTAGA
>JAYTCO010000024.1:0-2485 GCA_043736415.1 Ferruginibacter sp.
TAATACCTTGTATGGGCGCAATTACTTTTGATACCTTATCAGCATAAGCAACAAGGCTGTCCAAATTTTCGCCAAATATTTTTATGGCAACATCCTGCCTAATGCCCGTCATTAACTCATTAAAACGCATTTGAATAGGCTGGCTTGGCTCCGCTATTACACCCGGTATGGTAGAGAGTTGATCTCTCATTTTATCTGATAATTCATAAAAACCAATGTTTGATTTCCATTCTTTTTTATCTTTTAAAATAACCATAAGGTCTGATGCTTCGGGCGGCATTGGATCGGTAGCTACATCACCTGCGCCTGTTTTGCCTACCACCATTTTAACTTCGGGAAATTGCATAAGCATTCTTTCAGCCATCATTACTGTTTCAGTAGTTTGTGAAAGTGATGAACCCTGGGGCAAAACAAATTCAATAGCAAAATCACCTTCTTCTAATGTTGGAATAAATTCACCACCCATATTTTTAAAAAGGAAAAAGGAGATGATAAGTAACGCCACTGCAACAGACACAACTATGTATTTCATTTTTAAGGCTCCCTTTAAAAGCGGTGCATAACCACGCTGAAAGAAATCCATCATTTTATCGGAAAAATTCTTTTTGTGTATTGTAACCTTTGAAAGAAAGAGCGCACTCATCATGGGGATATAAGTGAGCGATAATAACAATGCACCCAAGATTGCAAAGGCAACAGTTTGTGCCATTGGGCGAAACATTTTACCTTCTACACCCTGTAATGATAAAATAGGCAAATAAACGATCAGTATAATAATTTGCCCGAAAGCTGCAGAGCTCATCATTTTTTTAGCACTTCCTTCTACTGCTTCATCCATTTGTAATTGGGTAAGTTTTGCTGTCTGTTGTTTTGCTCCGAGAAAATGGAGTGTTGCTTCTACAATAATTACAGCACCATCTACAATTAGCCCAAAATCAATAGCACCCAAACTCATAAGGTTTGCACTTACGCCAAACAAGTTCATGAGTGCCAATGCAAACAACAAAGAAAGGGGAATTGCAGATGCTACAATTAAGCCTGCTCTAAAGTTGCCCAAGAATAAAACAAGCACAAGAATTACAATTAATGCGCCTTCAATTAAGTTTGTTTTTACTGTATTTATAGCTCTGTCAATAAGGTTGGTTCTGTCTAAAAATGCCTCAATTGTTACATCTGCAGGTAAGGATTTTTGTACAGTTATCATCCTTTCTTTTACCAACTCTACTACAGATGCACTGTTTGCGCCTTTCATCATCATTACAATACCGCCTACAACTTCTTTTTCGCCGTTGTAGGTCATAGCACCGTAACGTGGGGGAGAGCCAAATTGAACTGTTGCCACATCTCTGATTAGTACAGGAACGTTGCTTTGTTTTTTTATAACAATGTTTTCAATATCTGCAAATGTTTTTACCAAGCCTACACCTCTGATAAAATATGCATTTGGCTTTCTGTCAATGTAAGCACCGCCGGTGTTTTCATTGTTTTTTTGCAATGCTACAAATACCTCTGGCAAAGTAACATTCATAGCTTTCAATTTTTCAGGGCTTACTGCAACTTCATATTGCTTGCTGATACCGCCAAAACCTGAAACTTCTGCAACACCTGCAATTCCGGTTAGCTGTCGCCCAACGATCCAATCCTGCATGGTACGCAATTCCATTGCAGAGTATTTTGCTTCGCTGCCTTTTTTTGGATGAATTACATATTGATATATTTCGCCCAAACCTGTGGTAACCGGACCCATTTCGGGGTTACCCATTCCTTTCGGTATTTCTTCAGCTGCTTGCTTTAGTTTTTCTGCAATAAGCCGCCGGGCAAAATAAATATCTACATTTTCTTTAAAAACAATAGTTATGACACTTAAACCGAACCGGGAAAATGAACGCATTTCTTCAATGCCCTGTACATTTGACAAGGCTCTTTCCACCGGATATGTAATGAACTGTTCTACTTCCTGTGCTGCTAAAGTAGGGGCACGGGTAATTACCTGCACCTGGTTGTTGGTTACATCAGGCAATGCATCTACAGGCAATTTGGAGGCACTCCAAACTCCCCAAATGATAAGTGCAAAAGTTATTACCCCAACGACCAATTTATTTTTTATACTGAACTGAATTATTTTATTGAGCATGAATGATGGAATTTTGAAACAAGACCGAACTATCTGATATGGCCAATGTGATAAACAGTTGTTTAATCATTAGGCTAAACCATACATTATGGAAGAATAATTATTGCTGTATACAGTAAACACCTACTATAAAAAAGCAGTAATTAGCCTGATGTATAAAACATCAACCTTGTTTAATAAAAATGAGAAAGAGAATAATAGCCTTACGGAAAAGAGTTTCCGTTAAAAATTAAGCTACTAATTGAGGGGGTTGCCAAATAGGTAATGAGATGCTCTCAATATTTGCATTTATGTAAAGAAGTGTATTTAAACTATTAAATGGTTTAATACATTCAATTAAATGTGATGTAG
>JAYTCO010000025.1:0-5860 GCA_043736415.1 Ferruginibacter sp.
AGAGTAAATTATAAAGGTATAAATGCGGATAAAAAAGATTTAGATGCGCTTGTAACTTATGTCAGTACAAAACAAAAATTTAATTCTCCATCAGAAGAAAAGGCTTTTTACCTGAATGCCTATAATGTTTTAGTAATAAAAGGAATAATTAATAATTATCCAACCAAAGGCCCAATGGAAATAACCGGTTTTTTTGATAAGCAAGTATATGGCATTAACGGGACAAGTCTTACTTTAAATAATATTGAAAACGATATTGTTCGTAAGAAATTTAATGATGCAAGAATACATTTCGCCTTGGTATGTGGCGCTAAAAGCTGTCCACCTATTCAATCTTATGCATTTAGGGCTGAAAAATTGGATGCACAACTTGAACAGGTAACAAAACAAAGCATACAAAATACTTCCTTCACAAGAATAAATGCAAAATCAAATAAGGTATCTGTTTCAATGCTTTTTAATTGGTACAAAGATGATTTTGTAAAAGCAAAAGGAAATGTTTTGAATTTTTTAAACAGTTATTTAAAAACTCCGTTGTCTGGTAATACTACGATTGAAAATTATACCTACGACTGGGCATTAAACGGGTAATACAATTACTCAATAAAGAAAAAAACACCGGAACCATGAAGTTTCCGGTGTTTTTTTTGATGTTATAACATCGAAATGATAAGTTTGCGTTATTCTAAAAACATCAAAAAATGGCAACTACAAAATCATATGCAGTACAAAACAGTGAAACTGACCTTGCTGCATGGCAACTTGAAAGAAGAGAACCGGGAGCAAAGGACGTTGAGTTCGATATATTGTTTTGCGGTGTTTGTCACAGCGATCTTCACCAGATAAAAAACGAATGGGGAGGTTCTATTTTCCCAATGGTACCGGGGCACGAAATTGTTGGCAAAGTAACAAGAATAGGCAGTGAAGTTTCTAAATTTAAAGTTGGCGATACTGTAGGTGTAGGATGCTTTGTGGACTCCTGCAGAACATGCGAAAACTGTAAGGACGGTCAGGAGCAATACTGCAGCAACGGTAATTCAAGCACCTACAATTCTTACGAGCAGGATAAAAAAACACCTACTTATGGTGGCTATTCAAAATCAATAGTAGTAAATGAAGATTTTGTTTTAAGCGTATCTGATAAACTTCCATTAAATGCAGTGGCACCATTGTTGTGCGCAGGTATCACAACATACTCCCCGCTAAAACATTGGAAAGTTGGTAAAGGGCATAAAGTTGCTGTTGCAGGGCTAGGCGGATTAGGACATATGGCGGTGAAATTTGCAGTTTCTTTTGGTGCAGAAGTTACAGTGCTAAGCACTTCATCAAGCAAAGAAGCTGATGCAAAAAAATTGGGTGCACATAAATTTGTAGTAACAAAAAATAAAGAAGAACTAAATGCTATTGTAGGTTATTTTGATTTTATAATAGATACCATTTCTGCAGACCACGATTATGCAACTTATTTGTCTTTATTAAAAACAAATGGTGTACAAATTTGTGTAGGAGCACCACCAACACCTGCAGCTGTGCATGTTTTTAATTTGATTGGTGGCAGAAAAAGTCTTGCAGGTTCGTTGGTAGGTGGATTGCCCGAAACACAGGAGATGCTTGATTATTGTGCAGAACACAATATTGTTTCTGATATTGAAATGATTGATATAAAAGATGTACACGCAAGCTATGAGCGCATGCTCAAAGGTGACGTAAAATACCGTTTTGTAATAGACATGGCAACTTTATAAATCATTCACTTAAATAAATAAATCATGGAAAAATTTGCATTACTGGCACGTGTAGAAGCTAAACCAGGGAAAGAAGCAGCAGTGGAAGCATTTTTAAAAAGCGCCTTGCCGCTTGCTGAAGCAGAGCCAGATACAGTAAGATGGTACGGCTTAAAAATTAATGAAAACACTTTTGGCATCTTTGACACCTTTGTTACGGAAGATGGTAGAAAAGCACATCTACAAGGTGAGATTGCAAAAGCACTAATGGCTAATGCAGCTGAGCTTTTAGCAAAAGATCCGGTAATTGAATTTGTAGATTTATTAGCGGTAAAATAATTAAACCAAATAACATGAACATTACATTAGCACAAGCAGAAGCTGCAATTAATGCAGCAAAAATCAAAGCAGCAGAAATAGATACCAAAATGGATATATCAGTTGTAGATGCTGGAAGTAATTTAGTAGCATTTGCACGTATGGATGGAGCATGGATTGGTTCAGTAGATATATCTTTTAAGAAAGCAAAAACTGCTGCATGGTTTACAATGGATACTGCAGCATTATCCCCTTTGATACAACCCGGACAATCTTTGTATAATATCGAACACTCAAATGGTGGCCTCATAACCTTTCCGGGTGGCGTTATTATTAAAAATGTAGCTGGAGAAGTAATAGGTGCTATCGGCGTATCTGGTAGCCTTGTAGAAAACGATCATGCTGTTGCAGTAGCAGGAGCAAATGCAGTAAAATAAATTATGAAGTTTTAAAAAATCCATCCATTGTGATGGATTTTTTTTTAAAATTTTTTAAAATTTACATAAATACTATTCTTGAATAGTTTCTTCTCATTTTAAAAAAAACAACACAATACAATTTAATAATTTTTAGCTTGATCGTCTCCCAAATTATGCAATTACTGTTTCGCAATTAAGGCTTCTGTATTTTCATGATTTTTCAATAATTTTGAAAATATTTCTTTTATTGCTATCGTTATTTCTTTGATGAAGAAAAATTAAACTTTTACATAGATGGATATTTATATTTATGCACTTATAGGGTTAGTGGTGGGTTTTATAATGGCATGGATAATTCAATTAATTGCCATTCAGAAAATAAAAAAAGAAAATAAAAGTGTAAAGGGTTTGCTGGAAAGCGAAAAACTAATAAAAGAAAATGCTCAAAAAGAAAATAATTTTTTATTACAGTCAGCAGAAGCAGCCTTAATTACCACTAAAATAAAATTAAAATCTACTGAAGATCTCGTAAAAATTATGGATAATGATATTTTGCTGATGCAGAGAAGCAACGAAGAAACAGAAGATTTACTTGCAAAAGGTGAACCTGCATTATATGACATAAAAATAAAACTTATAGAAGCTCAGAATATAATTTTACGGTACAAGGCTCAGATCGGTGAAAAATAGTTTATTTCTTTGGAGCTTTTGTGGAATCAGCCAAAGCAGTAGATTTTTTATCTTTTTGAAATTTATTGAATAGATCCAATTTAAAATTAATTTTTCCGTCGCTACCGGTTTTACCTCTTAAAAAAATACTTTTTCCTATTTTTGATCTGGTACCAATGTTAACCGGGTTATAATCTTCATCTCTTTTTTTAAGGTTATTAAGCGGAATCTGTATACTAAGATCTGAACCTGTTTTTTTACTGTACAAACCCTCTACAAATAATGATATTACTGAGGATTGAATTTCCATTTTATTTAATTTAATATCCCCATTTTTGATAATCAGGTTATCTTTTAATTCTGCAAAGGTTATATTTTCAAAGTCCCGTTTTTTAAAAATAAAATTCTGAATTTTTTTTATAGGTTCAAAATTATTCAATGCACCATTTTTTAATGAAAAACTTACTTCGCCATTTACTGATGAGGGAAGTACTTCTCCTTCATCATTAATATTTAAAGCGGTATTAACCTTAGCTGTTAACTGCCCTTCAAGATTTGTAGATAAAATACCATCCTGTCCAAAATTATTAAATGATGCAAACAATTTCTTTACATCTACATTATTAACATCAGCATTAATGTTTGCTGTATGATAAGCTCCTGAATTATTTAGTAACTGCCCTTTTATATTCATACTGCCGCCATTTGCCTGCATACTTATATTATTCAATAAATATCTATCCTGTAATAATGTTATGCTTGCATTTGCCTTGTTGGCAATAAAATTTTTGTAACGTAGAATGTCTGCATTTAATGAAATATCAATAATACCTTTTTCTAACAGATCATCAATTTTAAGTGCCATATCGCCAAAACTTTTTTTATTACTGCTTACTTTTTTTACTGTGGCACTTTTCTTTTTCAACAAATAAGTAAACGCATTTAAATTTAGATCGGGCGAATAAACATTGTAATCTATTTTTACCCTGTTAGGTTCTGTATTTATTAATGTAAGAACATTTTTGGCAGTTCCGTTCATTACAATTTTATTATTAAGAATATTACATTGAAGGTTTTGAATAAATACATCAGAATTTTTGAAATTTAAAGAACCATTTACATTTTTCAATTCTACATTTCTTGGAGCATACAAAAGCGATCCGTTTTTAAAAGATATGCTGCCGTTTACTAATGAATTTGTATTGTTGTTTTTTTCTATCGGCCCTTTATAATCAAGTATTACATCTGCATTACCCGATAAAAGCTGTATTGAATTAATAGGAATAACTTCATTTAATTCAGCAAAGTTAAATGATGAACGGAGATCGCAGGTAAGGATTGGAACTGTAAAATTTAAAATTTCAATTTTATTTGATATCACCGGAAGACCCCGCCAGTTTGCTTTTAAATTATTTATATGAATAACAGAATTTCGATCATTACGGGATTGACCAATTACTGCTTCATTACTAAAAAATCCAGAAAAGGTAGCATCTTCAAAATCTATAAAAGTGGTTGTCATATCAGTATGTTCCACTTGCCATTGGGCATAAATGTATGGTTCACCTCCCTGCAAAGGGCCTTTTAATTTTGTAACAACATTAATCGGCCTATTTAAACTTACTATGGAAAGCGATTTAGCTATACGTTCAGGCAAAAGTTTTTTTGCTTCTTCATATATAATTTTAGGCGCATAAACATCTAATGAAAATGCCGGATTTTTATCTCCCAAATCAAACTTACCTGAAAGATTAAACGGCTTATCCGCAATTTTTACATCTATACTGTCAAAACTTAAAACCTGAGAAATTTTACCATAAGACAATTTAAAATCCCCGGAAAAAGATGCTCCTTTTAAAAAAGTTCCGTTCGGTAAATTAAATGCCATGCTGTTTATAAAAATATCAGCATCAGTATCTACATTTAAACTACTGTCTGAGTCATTTAAATTCATCGCAATTTTCTTAACATCAAAATCGTGCAGCTTTTCTCTTTTACGGTCATCTAAAATAAACCGCACATTTTGCAGGACAATGTTTTTTAAACTAATCTCCTTTGATGTTTTTTTTGGACCACCTGCAGAATCTTTTTTGCTTTTTAAAAGATAAGTATTGCTGTATCCACTAGTATCGGTATAAAAGTAAATATTGGCATTCCGCAAAACAAGACCTGTAAGTGCATCATCTTTTTTTATCAATTTAAAAATATTTAGGTTTACATAAGCCTCTTTTGCTGCAAAAAAAACGTGATGGTGCTTGCCATACATACTGTCTGTAAGGGAAATATTTTTTAATACGACGGCAATTCTGGGGAAATTTTTTAGTATACTAACATCAGCATCGCCGATAGTCAATTTACCATTAAGTTTATTGCTTACATTATCAGTTAGCTGTTTAATAATTTTTACTTTATTGGCTTTAATATAAAAAAAAACACCGACGTAAAATACTATTACCAATAGGGCAAGAGCTAAACAAACTTTTAAAATAACAGGTAAAATCTTTTTCAAATTATTTTTATTAAATTATATTTTTGATGCTGTTGTCATATAATTAAACCTACGAGTACTAATTTATTAATAATTATAAGAATATCAACAAATGTTAAGCCTTTTTTTTGGAAAAAAATTCAGGGAAAAATAATACACATATATGAAAATAAATTTTTGGACGATAGGTAAAAGCCACGATAGTTTTGTAAAGGAAGGTGTTGAACTTTTTACAAAGAGAA
>JAYTCO010000026.1:0-2480 GCA_043736415.1 Ferruginibacter sp.
ATCATGGTCTTTAGTTTCGATAGTTTAAGAGCCCGCAACAAAGAAGACAGAAAAGTATTTCAGGAAAATGGAAATCTTCAATCTTTTGAATATTTATTAGATAACAATACTGACATTACTTTAGGCGCTATAATAAAATACCTCAATCCTGTTGTAATAGTTGATGAAAGCCATAATGCAGAAAGCGATTTAAGTGTTGATATGATTAAAGAATTAAACCCTTGTTTCATACTTGATCTTACAGCCACTCCACGCAACAACAGCAACATCATAAGCTTTATAGATGCTTTAGAATTGAAGAAAGAAAACATGGTAAAGCTGCCGGTGATTGTGTACAACCATCAGGATAAAACAGAGGTAATCAATTCGTCGTTACAATTACAAAAACGTTTAGAGCTGCAAGCCAAAGAAGAAGAAAAGAAAGGTGGCAAATACATAAGACCAATTGTATTATTCCAGGCACAACCAAAGAATGGTAAAGAGTTTTTAAATGAAGAGGAAGAAAAATCAAATGTTCAAAAGTTAAAAGAAAAATTAATTGAGCTAAAAATACCTGAAGCACAAATCAAAATTAAAACGGCTAACATCAATGAAATTAAGGGTATTGATTTATTGAGTAAAGATTGCGAGGTTCGATTTATTATTACTATAAATGCATTAAAAGAAGGATGGGATTGCCCCTTTGCTTACATCTTAGCATCATTAGCTGATAAGAGTTCTGCAGTTGATGTAGAACAAATATTGGGCAGAGTTTTACGGCAGCCATACGTAATGAAACACAACTTTCCATTACTTAATTTAAGCTACGTTCTTACTGCATCATCAAAGTTTCTCGACACACTTGCAAACATTGTAAAAGGCTTAAATAAAGCAGGGTTTAGTGCTAAAGATTATAAAATTGCTGAACCTGCAGTTTTTGAGGAGCCAAAAAAACCTGACTTCGTTGAGCAACTCAATGTTTTCACCGCAGCACAAAGTTCAACAGTCCCGGCAACACAAGATGATATTACCTCCGATATTGACACATCAAGAATTGTAGTTCCAGCAGAAACAGAAGTTCCAACAGAAACGGTTGCTGAAATTGAAAAAGCAGCTGTAGAACAAGTAGAAAATTTTGACAGAACCGTCGCAGAAATGGAGGCATCCAACATTCCTGCATTACCCAACGAAATACAACAACTTGTGAAAACATACAGCTTAAAAGATATTTTTCAAGAACAGGCTCATAAAATAAACCTGCCACAATTTTACCTCAAAGTACCTGCATCTCAATTCAACTTTAGCAACGATGAGGAATACAGTAACGAACCCTTAGAAAAAGAGGACTTGCTAAAAGGATTTGAGTTAAGCAAGTCAGATAATAATATTTCATTTGACAGTATTTCGGCAGAATTGTATAGGGTTGATTTAGCTGAAGATAGAAAAGACCATACTCCAACCTTTGTAAAAATTGATGGAACATTAAAAGAAGGCATTATGGCTTATATTCTTGATCCTGCACGTAAAGACAGCAGGGTAAAGAATTTCACCAGAAGAGTAATGGATATCATTGGTAATATGTATCCAATTCCTGATAGGGAAATAGAAAAATACATTATCCGGATATTGGAAACTTTTACAGATGAGCAATTCAATGATTTTGCTAATAATGAGTACACTTATACCGATAAAATAAAACAAAAAATAAAAGAACATTCAGAAACCTATGCAGAAAAAAAGTTTAAAGATTTTTTAGATACCGATAAGGTATTTATTAAACCATCGTTTGTACTACCAAAAAATATTTCTCCAGGTGATACCGCAAAAGATATTACCAAATCGCTTTATGAGAAGGAAGGCAGCATGAACTCTTATGAAGAGCGGATAATTAATGAGATTGGGAATATGAATAACATTGCTTTTTGGCATAGAAATATTGAAAGAAGGGGCTTTAAAATAAACGGTTTTATCAATCATTACCCAGACTTTATTATCTATACAAAAAGCGGTAAAACGATATTATTAGAAACTAAAGGCGACCATTTAGATGCAGAAAAGAAAATAAGGTTAGGCAATTTATGGGCAAGTAAAGCAGGCAATGATTTTAGGTATTTTTTAGTGTATGAAAAAAGAATAGTTGATGGCGCTTACAAACTTGAAGATTTTTTAAATATTATAAAAGAAATATAAAACTTAAAACCAAACGCTTAGAATACCCTTTGACCTCTACGATAAATACACCTGTGGTATGTTTGCGATAGAAAAAAACCAAAGGGTAAAAACACTAAACCTGCAATAAATAAGGATATTTTGTTAAAGTAAGCAAGCAAAGAAACCAGGGTGTAACTAATGCAGTATATTTATGTGTTGAAAATATTTGCTTACATATTATCGTTTATGTTGCTTTTTGTAATGGTTCAGCCTGTAATTGGGTCAGGTACTAAAGCCATGGCTACAAACTGCATAAGTAAGTGCTGTGAGCACAAGCAAAACAAAAAACA
>JAYTCO010000027.1:0-5840 GCA_043736415.1 Ferruginibacter sp.
TACACAATATATAAAGCAACACCACATTAAAACATTGTTTGTAGATGCTTCAAATGCAGATTTTCTTGACAACCCCAAACACCTGCAAATAGTAATAGATGCATTAGATAAAGATTATGAAGACGGACAGCATTTTCTCACCTTACCATAATTAATGAACAACGAGACTGTTACAAGATTACCTTTTGAATTCAGACATTTTCTCAGTGCAAAATTATTTTTTACGCTTGGGTTAAGAATGATTTCCACCATTGTGATCTATCAGGTTTTCCATTTAGCAAATACATATATGGTAGGTTTGGCGGGCCTTACAGAGTTTTTGCCAGCAGTATTTTCAGCTTTGTTTGCAGGACATTTTATAGATACGCACGATAAAAAGAAAATACTTGCAACCTCTTATATATGCTACGTTATTTGCGCCATTGCACTTGCATTTGTAAGTTTACCTCAGTTAAATTTTACAACTTCTACAAAGCTAATCATCATTTTTATCACTGTATTTTTTACAGGTATAATTCGTTCTTTTTCATCACCGGCAGCAAGCAGTATGATTGCTGCAATTGTACCAAGAGATAATTTACAAAAAGCCATATCACTCAGCTCCTCAACCTATTTAATTTCTTCCATTGCAGGCCATGCAACTGGCGGACTTATTATAGCATTGGCAGGTATTGCAAACGCATATTTTGTAAGCGGTATACTTATTTTAATTGCTACAGTTTCTTCATTTCAGATAAAACCAAAACCACCCGTTTTTACAGAAAAAAAAGAACCAATCATCAGTTCCATAAAGCAGGGTTTTAATTTTGTGTGGAACAGCAAAACGTTGCTCGGCGTAATTTCGCTTGATTTATTTGCAGTACTTTTTGGCGGAGCCGTGGCTTTTATTCCTGAGATTGCAGAGAATGTTTTGCATACAAATGCTATCGGTTACGGCTTTTTAAATGCCGCAATGGATATAGGTGCATTGATAAGTGTATTGATGTTACTTGCGGCTCCTATGCGAAAAAAACAAGGCATCAAAATGTTGCTTGCAGTGGCAGGTTTCGGTATTTTTATTATTGCTTTCGGACTCTCCAAATTTTATTGGTTAAGCTTTTTAGCACTTGCTTCTGCGGGTATTTGCGATGGTATAAGTGTGGTAATTAGAGGTACAATTTCGCAATTATATACTCCCGATGAATTGCGTGGCCGTGTGTCTTCTATCAATATGATCTTCATAAATTCATCCAACGAATTAGGGCAGTTTGAAAGCGGTATAACTTCCAGACTGTTAGGCACTTTGCCCGCTGTTGTATTTGGCGGCGTTATGTCGGTATTGGTTGTTGCAGGCACTTGGATCGGTTTTCCAAACCTGAAAAAAATTGAATATTAAAAAAAATTGGGGCTGTTAATTTCAGTAATATATTGCAACATTTGTTGCGGCTGTTTGCACTACTCCTCGTTTCGCTGCGCTACTCTGTGGGGTAGTGCTTTCCATCCGCCAGCCCTTCAGCAAAAAATCTTTTTTCAACTTTTATCATCTCCGAAATACAGCTTCAGTTTTTTAAAATAATTGTATTAACTTTCTTGAAATATACAATATGCAACGCAGATCATTTATAAAAAACACCTCTCTTACTTTAGGCGCACTGGCTTTTTTAAGCAAAAGCACCCTTGCTACTTTTTTAGCCGACCCGGCATACAAAATAAAAATGCTGACAGATAACATTGGCGTGTTTACCGAAAGCGGTGGTACAATTTTATTTATGATAGGCAAAAGAGGTTCTGTGGTTGTTGACAGCCAGTTTCCTGCATCTGCAAAACATTGCATAGATGAAATTTTAAAGAAGACTAAGAAGCCATTTGCGCTGTTGGTAAATACTCACCATCATGGTGATCATACAGCAGGAAATATAGCTTTTAAAGGGCTTGTAAAAAATGTGGTGGCGCATAAAAATTCTAAAATAAACCAAGAGGCCGTAGCTGTAAAAAATAAAACAGAAGACAAACAATTGTATCCTGATACCGTTTATGACACAACATGGAGTACAAAATTAAAAGGAGAAAAACTTTCATTAAAATACTTTGGTGTTGGGCATACAAATGGCGATAGTTTTGTTCATTTTGAAAAAGCAAATATCGTCCATGTTGGTGATCTTGTTTTTAACCGCCGTCATCCGTTTATTGACAGAACCGCCGGTGCAAATATTGCTGAATGGATTAAAACGCTTACAGCCGCAACTTCAAATTACAGCGATACTACTACTTATGTTTGTGGCCATGCAGCAACCGGTTTTGATATCGTTATTAAAAAAGAGGATGTTCTGCAGTTTAGAGAATACTTAAGTAATCTTTTAAAATACACATCAGAAAGTATGGCAAAAGGAATGACCAAAGATGAGTTTTTTAAATCTACCACTATTCCTGGTTCTCCTGAGTGGAAAGGCGATGGTATTAGCAGACCTTTGGAAGCAGCCTGGGAAGAGATGAATGTAGTAAAATAATTATTTCTTTTCCATTAATTTTTCCAACACAAAATATACGATTGGGCAAAAAGTTGAATTTTTTAAAGTGATCTCCTGCCGCTTAATAATTACATCTTCATCGGTGTAAGGAAAACGCATGCAGTCAGATGGGCGATCTTCATAGATGCCGCAATAATTATCTTCTCCTAAAAAAGGACATG
The DNA here is from genome assembly GCA_043736415.1 of Ferruginibacter sp. Lineage (GTDB taxonomy): Bacteria > Bacteroidota > Bacteroidia > Chitinophagales > Chitinophagaceae > Ferruginibacter. Next base: position 2,669 of record JAYTCO010000027.1, read on the forward strand.
GTTTTGTTGTAGTTACATAATCGCCATCTTCATCAAGCCTTAAATACGTTTCAATAAAAACGCCTTCTTTCATTTGCATCACTTTCGATATGCGCTTCACATCGGTGGCTTTAAACCTTGGCGAATAATTTTTACAACAGTTAGCGCAGGTAAGACAATTAATATTGGCATAAGCTTCTTCATCCAATGCAGGCAAAGCACGCAGCGTTGCTTTTTTTTCGGCACGGTGAAGCATTTTTTTATAAAGCTTTGTGCGCTCTAAAGATTTCTTTTGCCAGTTAGTGAGGAGTTTATTGTTGCTGTCCATTTAAATCAATATTCTTTGGGATTCAATTAAGAGTGAGTTCCTTAAAATATACGAATTACCTTTTTATTAATTCAGTAATTAATACAGTAGTGAAATTTACAAGTGACAAATTTACTTTATAATGCACAAAAAAAACAACAATTAAGTTATCCGCAGGTTTTTGCCAAGTTTTTCAACAATACAATCTTACTCCTTATCTCAATACTAATTATAATCGCATTACTGTAAATTTGCAACGCAAATGAAAGTAGTGTTGTATTTAGTTTATCAATCACACAATAAAAGCTAAATATTTAGATGAAGATGAAATGTGCGACGCCACTGAAGTTCAACAAAGCTGTTTCTTTGCTCGGCTAAAAATAAAATAACATTATAAAAAATATTCATGAATCTTTTTGAACAACAAAAAAATGAATTTGCACAAAGACATATTGGTCCAAATGCACAGGAAACATCAGAAATGCTTAGTGCAGTTGGGGTATCATCAATGGAGGAATTAATTTCCAAAACTATACCTGGCGCCATTCGTTCCAATGAACCGCTTAAAACCGGTGAGCCAATGAGTGAGTTTCAATACCTCACAGAACTTAAAAAAACAGCTTCGCTTAACAAAGTTTTTAAAACTTACATGGGGCAAGGTTATTATGGTACGATTGTGCCTTCGGTAATTTTAAGAACCGTTTTTGAAAACCCCGGTTGGTACACACAATACACGCCTTACCAGGCAGAAATTGCGCAGGGTCGTTTAGAAAGTTTATTAAACTTTCAAACAATGGTTGCAGATCTTACCGGTTTGCCAATTGCAAATGCAAGTTTGTTAGATGAAGGAACTGCAGCAGCTGAAGGAATGGCGATGCTGTTTAACCACAAAAATAAAAATACAGAACACATTACTGCCCCCAAGTTTTTTGTGGATGAAAATGTATTTGCACAAACAAAAGATATTTTAATTACGAGGGCTACACCAATTAATATAGAACTCGTTTTTGGTAATTATACAACCGCTGAAATAGATGAAAGTTATTTTGGTGCCATTGTACAGTACCCAAATGCCCATGGTGAAGTTGTAGACTACAGAAAATTTATTGATGCGGCACATGCATCAAATGCATTGGTAATAATGGCAACAGATTTATTGTCTCTTACCTTGCTAACACCTCCGGGGGAATTGGGTGCAGATATTGCCATTGGCAGCGCTCAGCGTTTTGGCGTACCAATGGGTTTTGGCGGACCTCATGCAGCATTTTTTGCAACGAAAGATGAATTTAAAAGAACGATACCGGGCCGTATTATTGGCGTAACCATAGATGCACAAGGCAACCGTTGTTTGCGCATGGCTTTGCAAACAAGGGAACAGCATATACGCAGAGAAAAGGCTACAAGTAATATTTGTACTGCTCAGGCTTTGCTTTCGAACATGTCAGCAATGTATGCAATTTACCATGGTGCAGATGGGCTGAAAAATATAGCAAAGCGCACAAGTCTTTTAGCAAAAACCCTAAGTGATGAACTAACCGCCATGGGTTATGCAAACGAGAACAAATATTATTTTGATACACTCAAAATAAAAACAAACTTTTGCGAAGCAATAAAAGCAACTGCAGAAGCAGCCGAAATAAATTTCTTTTACGGCAAAGATGAAGTATTAATCAGTCTTGATGAAACTACATCTCAAAATGATGTATTGGATATTTTACACATTTTTGCAAGAGTTAAAGACCAGCATACTGCCGAAGCAAGTTTTAGCAACGATGCATTGCTTACAAATATTCCATCTTCACTTACAAGAACATCAGACTTTTTAACGCACCCGGTTTTTAATACTCACCGCAGTGAAAGTATGATGTTGAGGTACATTAAAAAACTGGAGAATAAAGATCTTAGTTTAAACACATCAATGATTTCTTTGGGTAGCTGTACCATGAAATTAAACGCTGCTACAGAACTTATTCCTGTTAGCTGGCCGGAGTTTAGCAATATTCATCCATTTGCGCCTGCTGACCAGTGGAAAGGTTACCAGGTTATTTTAAAGGAACTGGAAGAATGGTTGAGCGATATAACCGGATTTACTGCTACCTCTTTACAGCCAAACAGTGGCGCACAGGGAGAATACACAGGCTTGCTTACTATTAGAGCTTATCATCAACACAGAAATGAAGCACATAGAAATATTATTTTAATTCCTATTTCTGCACATGGTACAAACCCTGCAAGTGCAGTAATGGCGGGCTTTAAAGTAGTTGTTACAAAATGTGATGAGGCAGGAAATATTGATATGATCGATATGGCAGCACAGGTTGAAAAGCATAAAGATAACCTTGCAGGCCTAATGATTACATACCCTAGTACGCATGGTGTATTTGAAGAAACCATAAAAGATTTATGCCAGCTAATACACGATAATGGTGGATTGGTTTATATGGATGGTGCAAATATGAATGCACAGGTGGGTCTTACTAGCCCGGGTTTAATTGGTGCTGATGTTTGCCATTTAAATCTTCATAAAACTTTTGCTATACCGCATGGTGGCGGAGGACCGGGCATGGGACCAATTGGTGTGAATGATAAATTAAAACCATTTTTACCGGGTCATGTAATTGAAGGTGTTGCCAATACGCACATTACAAAAACCCACGCCGTAAGTTCAGCGCCATATGGCAGTGCAAGTATTTTATTAATAAGTTATGCTTATATAAAAATGTTGGGTGCTGAAGGATTAAAAAGAAGTACAGAGTTTGCAATTTTAAATGCAAACTACATGAAGACGAGGTTGCAAAACGATTTTAAAATATTATATACCGGCAAAAACGGTACCTGTGCGCATGAGTTCATTGTAGATCTTCGTCCATTTAAAACAAGTGCAGG
>JAYTCO010000028.1:0-5835 GCA_043736415.1 Ferruginibacter sp.
CCTCTTTGTAAACAAGCCCGACTTTATTTTAAACCCCATCGGCGCAAAAGGCATGGGCGAAATTGCCCTCGTAGGTTTTGCCGCCGCCCTTGCAAATGCGGTATTCAATGCCACCGGCAAAAGGGTGAGGGAATTGCCGATTACTCCGGATAAATTGATATAGGGTTGGGGCTGTGGGCGAATGAGCATTGTTGAGCATTAGTTCGCTGCCCGCCTCCAATCTTTTTTGTTTTGTCATCCTGAGCTTGTCGAAGGAAGGGCAAAACAAAAAAGGATTTCCGTCTAAGCAGCGCAGCCCGTGTAGCGGAAGGAAGAAGATTTAGCTTTTATTGATGTGATAGATTGACTGCAAGAACTACTGTAAGTAAACTATTGTAAATTGTATCTATAAAACTATAATTATGGATGGAAAAATTATAAATATCGACCCCGAAATTTTAGGCGGCACACCTTTATTTTTTGGTACACGAGTGCCCATTAAAAATCTGTTCGATTACTTAGAAACCGGCGATAGCATCCAAACTTTTTTGGAAGATTTTGAAGGAGTACAAAAAAGCCAGGTGTTGAAAGTTTTGGAAATGTCTCAGAAATTAATTGAATCATCTACAAATATTTTAAATGAAAATTTTGCTTGATGAGTGTGTCACAAAAAGACTGAAAAACATTTAAATAACTTGGATGTAATTGACTGTAAAAGCATTTATTTAATTTCTATACCTTTCTAATATTGTTAAAAATTTCTATGCGCCAAATCGTTTATACACTTTTGTTTTTTGCTTTAACATTGAATGTAAAAAGTCAATCCTTATCATCAAAAGAAGGAACGTTAATTAGCACTCCTTACCACTTTTCGGTAACAATACCTAAAGGATGGAAATTACTTTCGAAACAGGAAATAGAAGAAGAAAAACGAAAATCAAACAATACAAATCTTCTCATGTCATCAATAGCCTATTTAGGAGATAAAAAAAATTTCGATACTATTCCTAAATTGTTCGTGATTTTTTATCCGCAATCTAAAATAGGTCAAAAGGGATTTTTACAATCCTCAAAACTTATTTTATCCAGTAAAGTTCGTGACTTTGTAGAGAAAGGAATGAATAAGAAGTTCACCGAATGGTCATTTAAGTTAAATGAAAATGAATACAACATTGATACTGCCAAAAGGATGATAATGTTTAGTTCGTCCACTGAATATAATGATGAAAAAAAAGGAGTTGTAACATATTGCTATTTCCTTATGAAAACTGGCGCAGCCGAAATAAACTTTTCATTCGAAAAACCATTGATGGGAAACTATGAAAATGTAATGAAAAAGATATTAAGAAGTGTGCATATTGACGAAGCTTTTAGACTTGTAAAAGATTAACCCTCTCTTCGTTGGCACCTACACTTCAATTTTATAAATGCCGAGGCCTGGTTTGTGACCAGCCGACCTATTTATAAAAAGTTTTTATAAATTAAAAAACATCACCGGTTTGTCGGCTGGTCACAGACCAATCTCAGCGTCTCACGGATGCAATCGTGGGGCGTTCATAAAGTTGCGAGTTGACCAATGCAGGCGAAGATTCTATAATAAAAACTCAAATAGTGCAAAGATGCGAATTCTATCTTTCTATGCACGGATTATAAAAACCAATAAGCTCTTCCATCATAGGAATAAGAGTTTCCTTTACTTCTTTTAAATGTAATTGTCCAAATTTTACATTTTCAATTTTATCATAAAAGGATGCAGCGAATACGTCCTTCTGGTAGGTTCGCATTATTGGGCTTCGGTTAGAAGGTACAGTACAATCAAATTGGTAGGTTGCAGCAACTGCTTGTTCTGCAAAACATATAGCCACGTTTGAAAATTCTGTTTGTTCAATGATACATTTCAATGCATTTAATCTGTTGGATTCTTTTTGTTGTTGTGTGAAATTCATAAAATTATTTTATTGTTTAATCAAAGGTAAAATGGGTGCCGTAAAATATAATGAAATAGTTTGCCATATGAAAAATGAGCAGACGTTAAGCATACCTTTTACCCCCTACAAGCGCAGAGATGCCGACTCTAGCGCAGAAATGAGGCTAGGCCTTTGTGCGACAGTTTTCTGTGCTCAGCCTTGGTTCGTGGCACACGAAACAAAAGATCTCAGCCTTGGTTCGTGGCACACGAAACAAAATATCAAAAATTGCTCAAAAAATATGCTTAACCTTGATATAATTTTTTAAAAAAAATAATTTATTTATTTGGTAAAAGTTTCGTGTGCCACGAACCTTGGCGGGGGAATATATTATATTTAATCTCAGCCTTCGTTGGTGCCAACACTTCAAATTATCAAACGCCAAGGCTTGGTCTTTTGACCAGCCGACCTATTTATAAAAGTCTTTATGAATTGAAAAATATAACCGGTGGATCGGCTGGTCAGAGACCAAGCCTCGGCGTCTCAAGAGTGCAGGAGTTGGGCGCTCACAAAGTTGCAATTTGACCAACGCAGGCATAGATAATTTGGACTATTATTTTTCTTCGGCAAGGTTTTATGAAACAGGCATTGAGGAATTTGGTTTTTTAAAAAATATTTTTAATTTATTTGATGGTAACTGAAGCCTAGGTTCGTGGAGACACTAATCTAGGCGTAGTAATTTTTTTCTTATCATTTTAAAAAATCCAAGTGTATTAAAATACAAAAGCGCTTCAAATTATTTTGAAGCCCTCCGCCTTCGTTGGTGCCCACACTTCAAATTATAAAATGCCAAGGCCTGGTCTCCGATCAGCCGACCAATTTATAAAAGTCTTTATAAATTGAAAAATATAACCTGTGGGTAGGCTGGTCAGACCAAGCCTCGGCGACTGACGGGTGGAGGCGTTGGGCGTTCACAAAGTTGCAATTTGACCAACGCAGGCATAGATGATTTGGACTATTATTTTTCTTCGGAAAGGTTTTATGAAACAGGCATTGAGGAATTTGGTTTTTTAAAAAATATTTTTAATTTATTTGATGGTAACTGAAGCCTAGGTTCGTGGAGACACAAATCTCCTCCGCCTCGGTTCGTGGTCTCCTCTGCCTTGGTTCGTGGCACACGAAACAACACAGCAAAAATTGCTCAAAATTTATACAAAATCTTTTTATAATTATCTGCCTTGGTTCGTGGCACACGAAACAACAAAGCAAAAGTTGCTCAAAAAATATTCCGCCCCTACTAGCGCAGAGATGCGTACTCTAGCGCAGAAATGAGGCGTGGCCTTTGTGCGACAGCTTTCTGTGCGGCGCTATTATTAAGTATCTAAAACAAAACCCATTCTTAAATTAACCGCACAGATACCCTTCCGCACTTTGCTTGGCTGCATATCTGCGCTAGACGGTGGCTTTCTGTGCGGCAAATTGTAATGCATACAAAATAAAAATCTTTTTGCATCGACCGCACAGATACCCTTCCGCACTTTGCTATGCTGCATATCTGCGCTAGTGTAAGATAACTTTCAAACATATCAAGGCTGGAAATCTCTACAAATAATTCCACGCTTTTGTACATTTACTCATGAGCAAAAAATATAAGTTTACAGACAACAGCAAATTGTATTTTGTAAGTTTTGCAGTAACAAACTGGATAGATCTTTTTATAAGAAACGAATACAGAAGTATTTTAATTAATAGCATAAAACATTCCCAAGCAGAAAAAGATTTGGAGTTGTACGGGTGGTGTATAATGACGAGCCATGTGCATTTAATAATTGGTACCAGCGGTAATGCGCTCAGCAATGTTATGAGAGATTTAAAAAGGCACTCCCACTAGCGCAGATATCTAGCCCCTACTAGCGCAGATATCTAGCTCCTACTAGCCCCTACTAGCGCAGAGATCTAGCGCAGAAATGAGGGGTGGCTTCTGTGCGTCGGCTTTCTGTGCGGCGCTATTATTATACATCTAAAACAAAACCCCTTCTTTAATTTACCTCACAGATACCCTTACGCACTTTTGCTATGCTGCATATCTGCGCTAGAGTATGCTTTTGTGCGACAGCTTTCTGTGCGGAGCTAGTATTATACTCCTACTAGCGCAGAGATGTAGACTCTAGCGCAGAAATGAGGCCAGGCCTATGTGTGAAAGCTTTCTGTGCGGCTATTTATTATACTTTTCAATCAAAACATCTTTTTAAATTAACCGCACAGATACGCTACCGTACTTTTGCTAAGCTGCATATCTGCGCTAGAAATCATAATACGCTTTTGTACATTTACCCCTACTTGCGCAGAGATGCAAACTATAGCCCCTACAAGCGCAGATATTAAGCGTGGTCTTTGTGCTACTGCTTTCCGTGCGGTGGTATTACTATAAAATTTCTAGTAAAACATTTGTTTTTAGCAGAACCGAAACTTTCCGCACTTTTTCGTTGCTGCATTTCTGAGCTGGTGATGAGGATTTAAAAAATTGTGGAAAGAAAAATTCAATATTTTTAAGGTAGATGATTTACCAAAAAATTAAATATTAAATAAATGGATAGAATACTAATATCAAAAACTCTGAAACAATCAATTAAAATAGATTCTTGTGAACCTGGATCTTTATTAATGATGGTAAGAAATTCCCCATGCGAAGGGAAAAATGGAGAAACAAGACAGTTTATCTATAAAATGATTGAACAAGGAACACGTAGAGAATTGTTAACAATATTATTGGATAATTGTGATTATGACTCTTATATTTTATATAATGTAAGAGAAGATATCGATATTGAAGAAGTGATAAAACAATTAAATAACTTTCCAAAGTTTGAGGAAATTTTTTATCTCCCCAAGACACAATTTTAAAGACTAAGATTCCGTTTCGTGAGCTATGAACCGGACCTCATTCATTTAGTATCATCAGATGAAGGAATCATTTTTTACATCATAATTTTTATTGGACGCATCTTTTATTGAAATACAAATATGTATTTTAAAACATTAATTAACCTAATTTCATTTTACTTAGTTATATGAATTAACTTTTAAATCATTTTATATGAAGCTTAATTTCATAATGATTTCTGTATTTTTTGTATTTTCTTGCAATACAAATAATAGAGAACATTCTGCTTATGAAGACCAACCTCTAGTGCAGTCAACTAAATTTGAGAAAGTACGGGTGGTCAATATAAATATCCCTCATAAAACCCAGGAAAATTTAAATAAACTTACACTCCTATTAACTGATTACAGAATAACAACTCGCAATACTGAAGAGGATATTTCTCTTTTTTTTACTTTTGACGAATCGAATAAATATTTTTTGTTTGTTAATGATGTGACATATGTTCAACAAGCTTTAAGGACACAGTATACATACATTCCTTTAAGCAGTATTAAACTTAAAAACATTGATGTATTTAAAGCAAATGATGGCAATCAGTACACTCTTTTAATTGAGTCCGATTACAAAAAACCAACTTTTATTTACCGCGATTTAGGTCCTTCAAGAAAATTTGAAACTTCTATAGGTCAGCTCTATCTAAGATTTAAATCTAGTGAAGAAGCATTAGAAGTTAAACAGTATTTAATAGCTGTAATTGACGCTATCAAATAATCTCCTACTAGCGCAGAGATGTAGACTCTAGCGCAGAAATGAGGCCAGGCCTATGTGTGAAAGCTTTCTGTGCGGCAAATTATAGTACACCAGAAAGTAAAAATTTTTTTTTATAAACCCCACAGATACCCTTCCGCACTTTTGCTATTCTGCATATATGCGCTAGGATTGTAAGAAATCTCTACAATCATTCCACGCTTTTGTACATTTACTCATGAGCAAAAAATATAAATTTACAGACAACAGCAAATTATATTTTGTAAGTTTTGCAGTTACAAACTGGATAGATCT
>JAYTCO010000029.1:0-5832 GCA_043736415.1 Ferruginibacter sp.
TAATTACGTACAACAAAAGTGTAAGAAAGCTCCCAGATAGATATCAATACGAGCGCAATGGTGAAGAACCATACTAAACCTTTCAGTTTCATGTTAAAATACTTTAATAATAAGCTGTGTTAATTTTTTACAAGTGTGCAAAGATAGGGGAAAATGGCATAGATGGATTTACGTGTTTTAATTTAAAACTATAACCGTTTTGCAATAAAATATCTGCAAAAAAGAGGTAAAGTTTTTAAGGATATACAGTAAAAATTTTAAATTATTACAATGAAAAATTTCTTTTTGTTTGTAAGAGTTTTAAACAGATATATATTTTAAAAGGAAAACAAAATTTAGGAAACTACGTCAATTCACATTTTAAATATTGCTTACACAAATAACAATACATTTGTTATTCACATTGTAATTATGTTATGCAGTTATCATCTTTATTAGAAAGATTTAATGAACCCGAAACATTAAAAATGGCAAAACTCGGTCGAGAATTGAGAGCCAAAGGAATTGACATTACAGATTTAAGTTTGGGCGAACCGGATTTTGATACGCCGATGCACATTAAAGATGCAGCTAAGAAAGCTATAGACGAAAATTACAGCCATTACACGCCTGTTGCAGGTTATCTGGATGTTAGAGAGGCTGTTTGTACAAAACTGAAAAGAGATAACAACTTAGGTTATAAACCTGAAAATATTATCATCAGCACAGGTGCAAAACAAAGTATTGCAAATGTCGTGCTGGCATTGGTAGATAAAAATGATGAGGTTATAATTCCCACACCATATTGGGTTACCTACAGCGAAATTGTAAAGCTTGCCGGCGGAATCGTAAAATTTGTAAATACTAAAGTTGAAAATGATTACAAAATTAATGCCGCTGAACTTGAAGGTGCCATTACCGAAAAAACCAAACTGTTTATGTTTTCATCGCCCTGTAACCCTACAGGAGCAGTGTACACAAAAAATGAGTTGGAGGCACTGGCAGAAGTTTTTAAAAAATATCCCAACATTATAATATTGAGTGATGAAATTTATGAATTTATCAACTATGGGTTAAGTCATGAAAGTATTGCACAGTTTGATTATTTAAAAGACAGAGTAGTTGTTATAAATGGATTGAGCAAAGGATATGCAATGACGGGTTGGAGGCTTGGATACCTTGCTGGATCTACATTAATTACCAAGGCATGCGACAAATTACAGGGACAATTTACAAGTGCTACATGTTCTATAACACAGCGGGCAGCAATTGCCGCACTTACAGGCGACCATAGTCCGACACTGGAAATGGTTGCAAAATTTAAAGTTCGAAGAGATAAAGTTGTTGAACTTTTAAAAGATATTCCTGGAATAATTTTCACTATTCCGCCTGGCGCATTTTATGTTTTTCCTGATGTAAGCTCGTACTTTGGTAAAAAAACACCAGAAGGAAATGTTATAGAAAATGCGGATGATTTATGCATGTACTTTCTTCATACAGCACATGTATCCGTTGTTACAGGAAAAGCTTTCGGAGAACCAAAATGTATTAGAATGTCTTTTGCTGTAAATACTCAAAATATTGAAAAGGGATTTGCCAAAATAAAAAATGCATTAGAATCTTTACATTGATTTTACTATTTAAACATGCAACCTTTCAATATTCTGTAAAATCTTTTTATGCAGTGCAAGCACCTGTGGAATTAATAATTCTTTTTCATTATTATTAAGAACAAAATCGCAGCTTTCCATTTTTTTATTTTCGTCCATTTGATTTTGCATGCGTTTTTCCACAGCTTCTTTATTTATTCCATCTCTCAGCATTACCCTTTGTAAACGCAATTCGTATGTTGAAGAAACGCCAATAATCAAATCAAGATTTTTTTCAGCATTGGCTTCAAATATAAGCGCAGCCTCCTTTACAGCATATGGACCTTGCTGTTCACGAAACCATTTTTCGGCATCTGCAATTGTTGCAGGATGTATAATTGAATTAATTAAAAGCGTTTTTTTGGGGTCTGAAAAAACAGCTTCCGCAAGAAATGGTCTGTTCAGTTTTCCATCAATATAACTTTCTGTTCCAAAATATTTTATAATTTGTTTCTGTAGATCTTGATCATTATTCATTAATTTTTTTGCGGCGTCATCTGCATAATAAACAGGTATGCCCAGCACTTCAAAAATACTGGCAACTGTACTTTTGCCAGAACCAATTCCTCCTGTAAGTCCAATCTTTAACATGTTTTATTTTTAAAAATAACAATAAATGAATTATCATCAATAAAAAACGAATGGCTTTAGGTTTTGAAAATATTCAAAATCTAAAGCCATTAAAATTGTAAATTATAATTACAACGGAATTGACAATTTACCATTTACTTCTTAACTTCAAGACCGGCAACCTTATTAACGTTCGCCGTCCATTCCATACTTATTGTGCTTCTCTCAATTTTCATGTAACTGCCGGGGCTTGTTTCTAATAAAAGTGTGCCATCGTCATTTAACTTATTAATTGTACCATGTATGCCTGCAATGGTAACAATTTTATCCCCTTTTTGCATGTCCTCTACAAACTTTTTTTGATCTTTTGCTTTTTTAGACTGCGGACGAATCATAAAAAAATAGAAAACCAGAATCATACCACCCATCAAAATTGGGGTTGTCCATGAAGAAGTTGCGGCGCCGGCCTGTAAAAAAAATGATAATTGCATGTAATTAATTTTAATATGGATATTTAATATTGATACTTATTTTTCTTTCTTTTCTGTAACTTCTCCTGTCAGCAATAATTCTGGAAATGCAGGTTCAGCATTTGAGGAAACCGTAACAGTTTTATGTGCATTTCCAACTCTATGTTCGCTGTTAAATTTAACTTTTATAAAACCTGTTTCTCCGGATTTAATTGGCTGCTCAGGTTTTTCGGGTATTGTACATCCGCAACTGGCGCTTACATTGGTTACAATAAGTGGTTTTGAACCGGTATTTTTAAAGCGATATTTGTACGTTACTATTTCACCTTCGGCAACTTTTCCAAAATTATAAACACTGTCTATTATCTGTACTGTTGTTGGGTCTTTAATTATTATTTGCTGCGTTAAAGGAACATTTTTTTCTACAATTTTTTTATTGCGAACATTGCAACTTAGCAAAATTAATAAAGATGCTGAAATGATTGTGTACTTAATCATTGTATTAATATTTTTGTTTAAAATCTCTTTTATCAAGTTTGTTTTCCTGCTGTAATTCTTTGTGAATATTGTCCAGTAATCCGTTTACAAATTGTCCGCTTTGAGGAGTGCTGTATGCTTTTGCAAGATCGATATATTCGTTTATGGTTACTTTAGTTGGTATCGTTTCAAAATATAAAAATTCACAAACACCCATTTGTAAAATTATAAGATCAAGCGCTGCAATTCTGTCTGCATCCCAGTTCTTTAATTTAGGTTTTATCAATTCTAATGTTTCTTCATTTTTATCCAAAACGGTATTCAATAAATCTTTTGCAAAAGTCCTTTTCTCAAGGCTTAAAAAATCCTGAAAATTTTGCTGACCCGGTTTATTTAGATAGCTCAACACAAGTGCATGCATCATTTCAGCATCATCATCCCAATTAATAAAATGCTCTTCAATATGATTTATAAAATCTTCATTTGGCAACAACAAATCTGTAAAAATAAATTCCAGCATTCTTCTTTCACTTCTTTTTTCTCTGGATTGTTGTTCAATATACTCCTGATATTCCGGTGTTTCAACCAAAGACCTGTATATTTTTTTTAGCAGGTCATTATCTATAATATGGACTGCTTTTAGTTCATTTACAGTTGCTTTAAAACTTATTTCTTCTACTATTTTCCAAAGAATTTCGTTGCCTGCAATTTTTGTGTTTGTTGCCAGATCAGCAGCAGTTGGTAAATTTTTGCTGGCTTTGTTATTGGCATCCGTCTCTGCATAACGGGCAGTTTCGGTAATAAAATAAATAAGATAAGTAAACAGCTGTTTGCTTTGTTCTATTTTTTTTGTGAGTATGGAAATTGATTCTCCCGGTTTTACGCCCCCACTCATACTATCAACTGCGTAAAGTGTCTGCATTACTTTCACCCTAATATTTCTTCTGCTTAACATGGTTTCAAAAACCTTTATTGAAGGCGCAAAATTAAGGGAATAAAAAAGATATTTAGCATAAGATGTCAGAAGTTAAATACAACATTAAGCATCTAATCGAAGACTTAAAAACAGCATTCTGCAAAATTGTCTTAACACTTTAAATATTTGCTGTCAATAATTTAAAAAATCTGCCACTAATTCTATTTAATAATGATTGGTATAATTATTAGGGTACTTTTGCATATCAAGAATTTCATTTATCAATTTAATAAATTAACAAAAATTATGGCTACTTCAAAAAAGCTAAACATAACACCATTGCACGACAGGGTTATTGTTAAAGCTGCTGCTGCGGAAGAGAAAACTGCAGGTGGAATTATAATACCTGATACTGCTAAAGAAAAACCATCAAGAGGAATTGTTTTAGCTGCTGGTCCGGGCAAAGTGGATGAACCAATGACTGTAAAAGCAGGTGATACTGTATTATACGGTAAATATGCAGGTACCGAAATACAAATTGAAGGAGCCGATTTGTTGATAATGAGAGAGAGCGATATATTGGCAATCGTATAGTTACAAGCCAGTGGGAAATTTAACTTTCAAATTACGTTTTCAAATTTTAAATTTTAAAAAAATTCAAATTAAATATAATGTCTAAAATAATTTACTTCGATATAGAAGCAAGAAATAAAATGAAAAAGGGTGTAGATACTCTTTCAAACGCAGTAAAAGTAACCCTTGGGCCAAAAGGTCGTAATGTGGTTATTGAGAAAAAATTTGGAGCACCGGCTGTTACAAAAGATGGTGTTACTGTTGCAAAAGAAATTGAACTGGAAGATCCAATTGAAAACATGGGTGCACAAATGGTGAAAGAAGTAGCATCTAAAACTGCAGAAATTGCAGGTGATGGTACTACCACTGCAACAGTTTTGGCACAAGCTATTATTAGCGAAGGGCTTAAAATGGTTGCTGCAGGTGCAAACCCAATGGATTTAAAGCGTGGTATTGATAAAGCAGTTTCTTTGATTGTTGAAAACTTACGCAGCCAAAGCCAGACAGTTGGCAATGATGCTAAAAAAATTCAGCAGGTTGCTACGATTTCTGCGAACAATGACGAAACAATCGGTAAGTTAATTGCTGAGGCTTTTGTAAAAGTTGGTAAAGAAGGTGTTATAACCGTTGAAGAAGCAAAAGGTACTGACACTACAGTTGATATTGTAGAAGGTATGCAGTTTGACAGAGGATACATCAGTCCCTATTTTGTAACCAACAGCGAAAAAATGCAGGTTGAATTGCAAAATCCTTATATACTTATTTTTGATAAGAAAATATCTATCATGAAAGATATTCTTCACATCTTAGAGAAAGTTGCACAAAGCGCTCGTCCGTTATTAATTATTGCAGAAGATTTAGAAGGTGAAGCTTTGGCAACATTGGTTGTAAATAAATTACGAGGTACATTAAAAGTTGCTGCAGTAAAAGCACCGGGCTTTGGTGACCGTCGTAAAGAAATGTTGACTGATATTGCTATATTAACAGCAGGAACTGTAGTAAGCGATGAGCTTGGTTTTAAATTGGAAGGTGTTGAATTAACTACTTTAGGTCAGGCAGCATCTGTTATGATTGATAAAGACAATACTACAATTGTTGGCGGTAAAGGAGCTAAAAAAGATATTACTGCCCGTGTAAATCAAATAAAAGCACAGGTAGAAAATACAACTTCTGAATACGATAAAGAAAAATTACAGGA
>JAYTCO010000030.1:0-2471 GCA_043736415.1 Ferruginibacter sp.
AATAATTTTCATTTAATTCCTGCGCAGCAGCGCAAAATGAAAATACCATAAACAGTGCTGTAGATACTAATTTGTACATTGTGTTAATTTAGGTTGAACCCTCAATTTAATAAAACATAATTGCTTTACAATGAATAATGATGAAAGGTTAGTAGAACGTTTTTTTAAAGCATTTCAAAAACTTGATGCGAGAGAAATGAATGCGTGCTACAGTGATGATATTGCTTTCTACGATCCGATGTTTGAATTGTTGAGGGGCGATGAAGCAAAAGCGATGTGGGAAATGCTTTGTAAAAATGCAAAAGATTTTTCCTTACAATTCGATTCCATTAAAAATTTAGATGACGGCTATTACACCTGTAATTGGACAGCTACTTATACATTTTCTAAGACCGGAAGAAAAGTTGTAAATATGTGTAAGGCACACATGAAAATTGAGAATGGATTAATAACCGAACACAGTGATGGTTGGAGCATGCACAAATGGAGTGCACAGGCTTTTGGTTTTACCGGAAAATTGCTGGGTTGGGCAGGATTTTTTAGAAGGAGATTGAAAAATACAGCTAAGAGAAATTTGATGTTTTATCTCGAAAAAGATATCCTACAAAACAATCAGCATTAAAATACAACCAAACAAAAAGTCGGTAATAAAAACACTTTCATTACCGACTCATAATATTAATTTTAATCTTCTGTTTTAAAAATTATTCAACTTTTGTAATCTTAATAATATTTGTTGGTAAATGCATTGCAACCGGTGTGCTGCCTGTGTTTACAACAATATCATCTTTTTTTACAAAACCCCTTTGCTTCAATACTTCAATCTGGTCAAAAATAATATTATCCAGACTTTCTTCTTCGCCGTAATAAAAAGCACGTACACCCCAACTTAAACTTAGCTGGCTTATAAGTGTACGTTCCTTACTAAAAATATATAATGGAGATTTAGGTCTGTAACTGCTGAGCATAAAAGCTGTGTAACCACTTTGCGTCATGCCAATAAGTGCTGTGGCCTGCCCATCTTTTGCCAATTTACATGCACTATAACAAATGGCATCACTCACAAAAGAGGGAGAGTGGGGTTGTGGTGTTAGAATATCATCCCGGTCATAATCGTATACCGTTTTTTCAACTTCCATTATAATTTTACTCATCGTTTCTACAACTAATGTTGGATAAAGTCCGGTGGCAGTTTCACCGCTAAGCATTACTGCATCGGCACCTTCCAATACTGCATTGGCAACATCACTTACTTCACTTCTGTTAGGTTTAGTACGATCAAGCATACTTTCCATCATTTGTGTTGCCACAATTACAGGCTTTGCACGGTGCATACATTTTCTTATAATATCTTTCTGTATTACAGGAACCTGCTCAATAGGAACTTCAACACCAAGATCACCACGGGCAACCATTACACCATCACTTTCCACAATAATATCTCTGAGGTTTTTTAAAGCCTCAGGCATTTCTATTTTGGCTATAACTTTTATTTTACTGTCGTTTGCCTTTAAAATCTTTTTTAGGTTGATGATGTCTTCAGCTTTTCTTACAAAAGAAAGTGCTACCCAATCCAGTTTTTGTGCAATGATAAATTCAAGATCTTCAAAATCTTTTTCTGTCATTGATGGCATGGTCAGCACACTATCCGGCAGATTTACACCTTTTTTTGGAGTGAGCACACCCCCCAATGTTACCCGCATTAAAACCTCTTTATCATTTAAAACTTTTACAACACTTAATTCCATTTTACCATCATCTAAAAAAATGCGTTCTCCTATTTTTACATCAGTTGTAAGATTTGGGTAAGAGACATAAATTTTCTTGTTTGTACCAACCATTTTTTCAATGGTAAAAATAAATTCATCTCCTTCTGTTAAAATAAGTTTGCCGTTTTCAAGATCTCCTACTCGTAGTTTCGGACCCTGTAAATCTCCAAGTATGGCAATGTTGTAAGGCTCTTCTTTTATAATTCTTCTCACATGGTTTATTACGGCAAGTTTATCTTCATGCGAGCCATGAGAAAAGTTTAGGCGAAAAACATTTACGCCCGCTTTTACAAGCGCCAATAATTTATCATACGTATCGCATGCTGGCCCTACGGTTGCAACAATTTTTGTTCTTTTTTGAGAGTGTTGAATACCGGCTTCCTTATCCATATTGGCGTGCAGGTATTTTGTAAGATTTTTTGACATTTTTATAAATTAATTAGTAATAATAATTTTAAACAAAATTTTAAGTAGCAAGAATTTTTACAATTTTCATCCATTCCTCGCTAATACGCTGCTTCTTTTTTACAGCTTCATCCAAAGGGGTGTAATTCATTTTATTATTTACAATCCCAATAAAAACATTAAATCTGCCTTCCATAAAGCATTCAATAGCATGATATCCCATTCGGCTGGCAATTACCCTGTCAAAACAACTTGGTGCTCCACCTCTTTGAATATGCCCAAGTATGCAAACTCTTA
>JAYTCO010000031.1:0-13946 GCA_043736415.1 Ferruginibacter sp.
CATATAATTTCCGTTTTTTAGTAACGTCCATTTTTCTGAATTATGCCAGTAAAAGCTTTTCATTGAGGAGCCAAAACTGTCTGTAAACTCCAGTTTAATGTTATAGATTTTATTGTTTAAAGGGTCAGAAATACCGAATAAGTTTTTAAATTTTTGTGTATATGCTTTTAAATATCTTTTTCTGTTAAACGGCTCATTGGTTAGTGTAAAAACAAAATTTTTGTCTATTGAAAAGTTAAGCAGTTTTTCCTGTTTGTTAACTCCGGCAATAGCTATACGCCCGCGGTGAAAAACAAGTTCCATTGGATAAAATATAATGGGAAAATCTGTAGTATTTATTTTGTTGTTTGCTGAGTTGATAAGGTCCTGCTCAATCACTATGACCCTGCTGTAATGAAGTGCCCAAATTAAATCTTCAATTTGTCTGTGTTCTGCAGCTCCGTATTTGTTTTCATTGTAATTACTGTGGCGCAAAAAAAGTTCATTAGCCTGCACATATTTTTCATATTCGTTTTTTGAAAAGTTTTTATAAAACATCCTTTCAATTTTTTCAAAAGAATTCTTTCTTTCTGCAAGCACAGCAAAGGGTGCAAAGTTTTTTAATAAGAAAAACGAATTGATATCATAGGGTGTTAGTTTGCCTGCTTCTGCTTTATATTCAAGCTTCCAGGTTTTTCTGTTTTTTTCATCTGTAAATTCAACCACATTTTCACCTTCTGCAATCTGTAGTGTTTTTAGCTGGTTTATATCTCTATATAATTGTCTTATACCAACTTCTATTCCTGCATTTGCAGCTCATTTGCTTAATACATCTATAGTTACCGGACCTCTTCTCAAGCGATTGTAAATTCTTATAATTCTTTCCAAATGGGCAGCCATAAATATTGTAAGGTTATTGCACAATTTAATGATAAGGTCTTTAAGATTTTTAAAAAGGCACCAAATTGAATTTCCTTTTTTAATCGAGTATTTTTTTCATGACAGAAATATGCAGCAGCGTGAATGCACAAGTATATTTGTCGGCATACAATTTAAAGATTTGCTATTTCTCTTTGCAACTTGAGGTTGAATTTGCCTTATAAATTAAAAAATTACTTTTGGCTTTTTTGGTCTTTGTGCCTTTGTAATTGAAAATATATCTTTGTGCTTCTTTTCGTCTTTTGTGCCTTTGTGGTTCAACCAAAAACTTAAATATTATGGAAAAAAGAATTTTAGGAAACAGCGGTTTAGAAGTTTCAGCTCTCGGGCTTGGGTGCATGGGCATGAGCCATGCCTATGGCATTAGGCCGGACAGAAAAGATATGATACAGGTTATACGTAGTGCAGTGGAACAGGGAATTACATTTTTTGATACGGCGGAAGCCTATGGCCCGTTTATAAATGAACAATTAGTTGGTGAAGCATTGGCACCCTTTAAAGGTGAAATCGTTATCGCCACAAAATTTGGCTTTGCAGCTTCTCAAAATGATCCTTCA
This sequence comes from Ferruginibacter sp., assembly GCA_043736415.1. Taxonomy (GTDB): domain Bacteria; phylum Bacteroidota; class Bacteroidia; order Chitinophagales; family Chitinophagaceae; genus Ferruginibacter. The sequence continues at coordinate 1,476 of JAYTCO010000031.1, forward strand.
AAATGGTCTGAATTAAATAGCCGTCCCGATCACATACGGGCCGTGTGTGAAGCCTCATTAAAAAGTTTACAGGTAGATGTTATTGATTTATTTTACCAGCACCGGGTTGATTTAAGTGTACCGATCGAAGATGTTGCAGGCACAGTAAAAGATTTAATTAATGAAGGTAAAGTAAAACATTTTGGTCTTTCAGAAGCGGGTGTAAACACCATAAGGCGGGCACATGCTGTGCAGCCTGTTACAGCACTGCAAAGTGAATATTCTTTGTGGACAAGAGAGCCCGAAAAAGAGATTCTGCCTACCCTTGAAGAACTCGGTATCGGCTTTGTACCTTTTAGTCCCTTAGGTCGTGGCTTTTTAACAGGTAAAATGAATGAAACTACTAATTTTAAAAGTACCGATCTTCGCAGTATTCTTCCCCGTTTTTCAAAAGAGGCTTTAAAAGCAAACCAATCATTAATAGAAGTATTAGCAAAGATCGCCGCAAATAAAAATGCAACTACAGCTCAAATTGTTTTGGCATGGATGCTGGCCAAAAAGCCTTTTATTGTTCCTATTCCAGGCACTACTAAAATAAACAGGCTTACTGAAAATAATGCTGCCGTATCAATTAATCTTACCCCGGAAGAATTACTGGAAATTGAAAAAATAACCTCACAAATAAATATACTAGGCGATCGTTATACAGAAGCGCATCTGCAAATGACTGGGCGTTAAAAACATCTATTTAAACAAAGTTTTTCGTTCATCTTTTCTCAGGTAACTAACAAAATCCTTTCTTATATTTACTCATATGATACATCGAATAATTATAGCTGTAACAGTAATGCTGCTTGGGCATTGTTTATCTGCACAGAATAAAAATTTACCTGCACAGCACTGGGCTGACAGTGTATATAAAAAACTATCCAAAGATGAGCGCATTGCACAGCTGATGGTAGTGCGGCTGTCCACAATTGACAGCAGAACTAAGACCGTTACTTTTTTTGATGATGATGTGGAAAAACTGATAAAGAAATACAATATCGGTGGCATCTGTGTTTTTCAGGGAAGCCCGGTAAAACAGGCTAATATTATTAACAGATTGCAGGGTATATCAAAAACCCCTATCCTGATGTGTATAGATGCAGAATGGGGTGTAGGCATGCGCCTTATAGATAGTGTGCTTCCTTTACCAAGGCAAATGATGATGGGCGCCATGAAGGATGAAACTATTGTTTATCGATACGGACAATTGGTTGCGGAACAATGCAAGCGCATTGGCCTGCAGGTAAATTATGCGCCCGTTGTGGATATAAATAACAACCCAAATAACCCGGTAATAAACGACCGCAGTTTTGGGGAAGATAAATATAAAGTTGCGGCCTTTGGTGTGCAATACATGAAGGGTATGCAGGATGCCGGTGTAATGGCTTGTGCAAAACATTTTCCAGGGCATGGCGATGTGGCTACAGATTCGCATTTCGATTTGCCGGTTATAAATAAAACTATGGCGCAGCTGGATTCACTAGAGCTTTATCCTTTTAGAAAAATGTTTGAGGCGGGTGTAGGCAGTGTAATGCTGGCGCATTTATATATTCCTGCTATTGATACAACCGCTAACAGGGCAACCTCCTTATCTCCCCAAAATATTAATGGATTATTGCGTACCAAATTAAATTATCAGGGGTTAACTTTTACAGATGCACTGGAAATGCAGGGTGTAAAAAAGTTTTATCCTGATGGGGCTGCAAGTGTACAATCATTAATTGCAGGTAATGATATGCTTTGTCTGCCGGGAGATGTGCCGGGTGCTATTAAAAAAACCAAAGAGGCAATTAAGAAAAAACAACTGAGCTGGGCTGATATTGAAATGCATTGCAAAAAAGTTTTGGCTGCAAAATATGCTTACGGGCTTAATAATTTACAACCCATAAATACCGCAAATTTAACTTCGGATCTAAATGCGGGTGTTCCGGCAATGAGGAGAATGATAGCAGAAAATGCCATTACCCTTGTTGCAAAAAAAGATGCTTCATTTTTTCCATTGAGAGATACAAAAAAAGGCGATGTAGCTTTTGTAGGTTTTGGCATTACAACAGAAAATGAACTTGCAAAAAGAATTAAGAAAGATTACAATGCCACGGTGTTTTATGGTGGCGACAGTGATCTTTTAAGCAAACTAAAACCTTTCAAAAAGATAGTCATCGGTATTCATAATGTTGGCAGATTTGCGGTAAGTAATTTCGGTTTTACAAAAAGCAATCTTGATTTGCTTTATACCCTTCAGCAAAAAGAGAACAGCATTTCATTTTTATTTGGAAATGCTTATGCGTTGAAGTACATGTGTAATGTCGCCAATATGGTTGTTTGTTACGAAGACGATGAAATTGTGCAGGGTACGGCCGCAGACTTTTTGCAGGGCAAACTTTATTACAAAGCCACTTTACCCGTAACCGTATGCGAAAATTTAAAATATGGTTTTGGTATAGAAACTGCTGCCCCAAAACCTCTGTTTGAAAAACTTGCTGCTGATAAAATAAACCAGAGTTTCTTTTATAAAATAGATTCTATAGCAACAGATGGTATTAACAAATTGGGCATGCCTGGCTGTGTAGTATTGGCATTAAAAGATGGGAAGATTGCTTACGAAAAAGCCTTTGGAAATTTTACTTATGATAAAAAAACGCCGGTCACATTAAATACTGTTTATGACCTTGCCTCTGTCACAAAAATATGTGCCACTACATTAAGCATCATGAAACTGTATGAAGAAGGAAAGCTGGACTTAAAGAAAAAGCTCAGCGATTACCTGCCTGAAACAAAAGGCAGCAACAAAAGTGATTTAATTATTGAAGATATTTTATTGCACGAAGCAGGACTTGTGGCTTACATTCCTTTTTATAAAGAAACGCTGGATACCGCAGGAAAACCCTTGCCAACTGTTTTTACATCTACAGCAACCGATTCTTTCAGCATTGCCGTAACAGAAAATCTTTACATGAAAAATTCGTGGAAGGATACTATTTATAAACGAATACTTTCAAGCGCTGTCGGGCCAAAGGGTAAATATATTTACAGCGATAATGATTATATTTTTCTGGGTAAAGTGGTGGAGCATTTAACGGGTATGACCATGGATAAATATGTGCTGCAAAACTTTTACGAACCAATGCAACTGGCAAGTACAGGCTACGATCCATTGGAGCGAAACAGGAAAGATGATATTGCACCAACAGAAAATGAAAAGATATTTAGAACACAACTTATACAGGGAACAGTGCACGATCCCGGTGCTGCTATGATGGGTGGTGTGGCCGGGCATGCAGGCTTGTTCAGCAACGCTTATGACCTTGCTGCAATTATGCAGATGCTGCTAAATGGAGGTAGTTTTAAAGGCAAACAGTATTTTAAAAAACAGACTGTAGATTTATTTACTGCTTACCAAAGCAGCAACAGCAGGAGGGGATTTGGTTTTGATAAACCGGAGAAAGATAACCCTACAAGAAAAGAACCATATCCAAGCATACAGTCTTCGCCACTTACATTTGGGCATACTGGTTTTACAGGAACATCTGCATGGGCCGATCCTGCCACGGGAATGGTATTTGTTTACCTCAGCAACCGTGTATATCCGGACGGAAGCAACACCATGCTTAAATTAAATGTAAGAAGCAAAATAATGGATGTGTTGTATGAGGCTACCAAACCACCAGTTAGCAATTAACAGTTAACAGTAGAGACATTCTTTAAAGTCCTACAGTATATTGCGGGTACTCTTTTGCAAACTAACATGAATGAATTTTTTTTGTCGCTGGAATTGTAACTGTCTCCTTCGGTACTCAAACATTTTAGGGTGTTAATCATTCAGTATAGTATGTAAGTTTTTTTTATACTACAATTAATAAAATAACAACCACTATTAATACCATACATTCTATTAAAATTATAAAGCAGTTGGCAAATACTGAAGCGGGCCAAAATAATAAAATTTATTATTAAACAAATGAACTTTACTATTAAGAAACAAAATAATATTCCTCTAATAAGTCTTCTCGTATCATAATGAACCCAAGATCTATATCCGTAAACGATTATGATTATCTGTTGCCCGATGATCGCATTGCATTGCATCCGCTTTTAGAAAGAGACGCATCGAAATTACTTGTTTATAAAAACAGTGTGTTTGAAGAAACGCAGTTCTCCTCACTCGATCACTTTATACCGGCTAACAGTCTGTTGGTTTTTAACAATAGCAAAGTAATAAACGCACGAATAAAATTCACCAAACCTAGTGGTGCAGTAATTGAAATATTTTGCCTGGAGCCTTATGGCGTCATTAATGATTACAGCAGTATAATGTCTGCCACCAATACAGTGCAATGGAAATGCCTTGTAGGTAGTGCCGCTAAATGGAAAGATGAAATACTGCAAAAAGAGATAGATGTTGCCGGAGAAAAAGTAATACTTCATGCAAAGAAAATTGCTAAAATAACTGAAGCTTTTATTGTTGAATTATTTTGGGAGCCAACAGGTTTTTGCTTTGCTGAAATTATTGAAGCTGCAGGTAAAGTCCCTTTGCCACCTTATATAAAAAGGAATACAGACGGGGAAGACAGCAGTCGCTACCAAACCATCTTTGCAGAACATGATGGCTCTGTTGCAGCACCAACTGCAGGGTTGCATTTTTCACCTACACTTTTTGAAAAGCTTGCAGCTAAAAATATTGAAAAAGCTTTTGTAACACTACATGTAGGTGCAGGTACTTTTAAACCTGTAAAGGCTGAAACCATGCAGGAGCACGAAATGCATGCAGAATACATTGATGTAGATATTGCAACAATTGAAAAACTTAAAAGTAATATTGGTAAGATTACCGCAGTAGGTACCACATCTTTGAGAACATTGGAATCTCTTTATTGGATGGGTGTAAAAGTGCACATGAATCCAACAATTGCCAACCCCGAAATATTGCAATGGGATGTGTATGAAAGCGACATGACCGCAGTAAATTACTCAACTTTAGAAGCATTAAATTTTTTATCGGATTGGATGATTTTTAATAATAAAAAAACGCTCTTTACAAGAACACAAATTTTAATTGTGCCCGGTTACACATTCCGTGTTGTAAATATGTTGGTTACTAATTTTCACCAACCACGCTCTACATTGTTACTGTTGGTAGCCGCAGCCATTGGCAACGATTGGAAAAAAATGTATGACCATGCAATGAAAAACGATTTCAGATTCTTAAGTTATGGGGATGGAAATTTGTTGTTTTTAAAGTGAGGAAAAAAGAATAGTAAATGTTTCTCAAATACCATTTGAACAAGATCAATAAAGATCAACAGTTTAACATAGCCCCGATGGGAAGTAGTAGCTGCCGGATGTTAAATATCTGTATAGAATAATACTTGTGCGGCACTACTACAGACAGCGGGAGACTAATGCTAAAATTACTTCTGATGTGGATGCTCCCAGACATATTACGGCTGTATTGTAACCGGTGTGCCTATAGGAATGTAGCTGTACAAGTCTTTCATTTCAGTGTATTTTACAGATACGCAGCCGTCGGTCCAGTTGTAAAAATTATCAACGGTCCATTCCTCTTCGGGCCTTGTTGCATGTATGGCAATACCATCACCTATCCGGGCATTTGCAGGTAACATACCTTTTGCTTTGCGATCATTAAATCTGCGGTAACTTTCTTCGTTGGGGTAATTAAGTAAAAGCTCAGGCCCCCATTTATTATGGATTTTTTTTACTACTATTTTAAAGGAACCAGTTGGTGTTTTTCTGTCTCCTTCCCGCATTTTATCGCTCAAATCCCTACTGCCAAATACAATGGGGTAAGTTGCATACCAGCCTTCGTTATCAAATACTTTTAGTTCATAATTTTTTTTAGAAATAATAATATAATAAGGATTTGAAGTAAGAATGCGGAATGCTGTTTTTGTGGTTTTCTTGTTTACCGATCTAAATGTTCCACCCGTTGGTGAGAAGGACAAAAGGCCGCCAACAAAAAATATTACAGCTATGCAACGGATAAAATAAAGTTTCATTTTTCTACCTACAATTAAATGGTTTTTCAACTCCGAATTCAATTAAATAAATTTAAGAGAATGTAGATTACTAATTTGTTATAAAATTGTAAATAGTATAAACTTTGTGATAAAAAAAGCCTTTTACTTTCTCTTGCAAGAATGTAAAAGGATTTAAACAAGAGCAATTAAAAGATTACCATTTGCTAAACCTTAAACCAATATTAAAGGGCTTAATATCCAGGCTTCTTTCAAATATCGTTTTAGGGCTGTATGAGCCGTATAATCTTACAGGGCCTAATCCAATATCTCCTATATAACTTATTTTAAATCTTTCTAAATCATACTCACCCTTATTTCTTTTTTTGCCCCTTTCGTTGCTTATTTGTTTGTTGCGCTGGCTGTATAAATAACCCGCACTTATACCGAAACTGGCGCTGAAATTACTTTTGCCGGGTTTTTTTGTTGTACCAAAATTTAGCATTAAAGGCACGGTTAAATAATCTGCAGCAAGTTTGTTTTTTGAGAAACTTATAGAATCTCTAAAAACAAAAGGTGCATTTGTTTGCTGACCACCGCTGTATGGAATGGTGCCGTTTTCTTTAAAACTGATGGGAGACCTGAAACTGTAGTTATTAAGTTCCATTCCTAAACCGTAAATAAGGCTAACATTATTTTTAACTAAAGCATATTTCTGCATAAAGAGCCAGATGTTTATGTTGATGCTTTTGCCGCCTTTTAATTTAAGATCTGAAGCATTAAATGCCGGAGCACCGGGTTTATTTATTACATAACCTCCTGCATTTGCATAGTTTGTGTTATCATTAAAATTAGCAAAGCCAAGATCAAAAATTAAATAGTTGGTACTTTTTCTGGGATTTGATTTTTTTATTTCAGTAATAATTGTGGTTGTGTCGCCTTTTGCTTTTTTGTTTTTTTTGATAATGAGAATACTGCCAATCCTGATAGTATCATTGTATGCTGGGTTGTATGCAGAATCTTTTTTTGCAGGTTCTGTTTGCGCAAATGTTGCTGAGGTGAGGCAACAAAGCATTGCCAGAAAGTAAATCTTTTTCATGTTGGGTAAATTTTAAAGTAAAAATGGTTGGTTAATCGGCTCCAATTTGAAAGCCTGCTATTCTTATTGGGTTGGCTGTTTTTATTTTTGCAGTACGTTCTATCATTCTTTTTAATTGCTTAAATACCGTACACACTTTTGAGCGTTTTACATCTTCTTCATCCATGTACAATATTTTGTTGTTACTTGTTTTGATATCAGTTAATAAAACTGCTTGAGCGTAAGAGATTTCAAGCGGAACTATGTTTTCGTTTGTAAGTGCAATCTGTACTTTTTCCGGTTTATTGAGTGATGCGGTTTGTGACTGGTTAATGTTTTGTATACTGATATTTTCAGACGGTAAAATTATTTTTAATACCTCTTTGTTGGATGCCAATTCTTTTTTATTTTTTACAGTGGTATTTTCTGCTCCAGCCTCTTCTATATTATTTTTTTTATTTATTGCCATGCTTTTTGCTATTGCAGCAATCTGAACTTTTTTAATATTTTCATTTGCAGGAATGCCGGTATCAGTTACTATCAATGCTGCAGCGTGTTCTTCTTTTAAATTGTCAATAATTTCTTTAGGAAGAGCAGGCTTTATAATCGGCTTCGTTTTTACAACTGCATTTTTAGGGAATGCTTTTTTATTGAAAATGGATGCACCAAAGAATAAACCGAAACCAATCAAAATTGCTGCTGCAGCCCATCTTAGCATTTTGAAAACCACAACTGTATCTCTTTCTTTTTTAAATAATAATTCTTTTTGCGGGCAAGAAATTATTTCTGTTGAAGTAAGCTTTGTAGCTGATAATAAATGCTCTTCTTTTGTGGCTGCCGGGTTTGCTAAAACGATTTTATTTAAAGCGGTTAATTCTTCAGCCAAAAGTTCATTGTCCATTTTTAACAACAGTTTTTCCTGTAGGCTTCCATCAACAAAACTGTTTTTGTACAATAAATCTTTTTGCGTAAATGAACAATCATCCGCAGGTAAAATAGCAGCTAATATCATATTTAATTCACCACGTAGGTCTTCATTAGTTGTTACAAAGTTCTCAACAGCAATTCGCTCTGCAGCACACAACTCATCATCTGCATAAAGCAGAAAAAAAACTTCGTAATTGTTGCGGCTGATGAACATTTTATTTTTTATTTTTATTCTTTACAGTTTGAAAATGAAGCAGATTTATATTTTAAATTACATTTTCAGGTTTTACAATATATTCTCTCAGCAAGAGCCTTGCACGGTGCAAATAAACTTTTACCTGGCTTTCATTTAAACCTGTTATTTCGCCTATTTCTGCATAATTATAGCCTTCATAATCTTTCAACATTACCAAGCTGCGTTGGGTTTCACTTAACTTATTCAAAGCCTCATTTAAAATACGCTTGGCATTTTGCTGCTGCACACCAATTCCCAAATCAGTTTCGTTAAACTCATCTTTTAAAATAATTCTTTTGTTTTTGCGGATATGGTCTATCATATTATTATAAGCCACGGTAAACAAAAAACTTCTGCATTTATCGTTATCAACTTTATGCCTGCTTACCCACATTTTTTCATACGCACCCTGCACCACATCTCTTGCATCTTCTTCGTTTCGAAGATTTTTAAGGATAAAACGATACACATTATCTGCGTATAGTTTCACACAATCATTGTATTCTTTGTCTGTCATGCAGTGGTTAAAAAAGTAATCTGTAAAGTTATTGCAAGTTGGTCGGTTTGTAATTGAACGGTGTACAGCAACAAAAGTTACAGCGCTTTAAAATTATTTTAAATTTTTTGGGAAATGTTGAAAAGAGAAATGCGGATGAAGGGCTGCGCTGCTTAGGCGAAAATCCTTTTTTTACTTTTTTCAGTAAAAAAAGATTGTAGACGGGCAGCGGATAAATGCTGAAACATGCTTTGCCATACAAAGCCCCTAAATGTTTCCTTTTTTAGTAGGTTAGTTATGTAACCAAGCTATAAAATTGGCTATTTTTGTATTCATTAAAATAATTTACATGAACAGTGCATTTGCCAGCCGAGTAGGCGTTGAAGTTAAAGAAATAAGGGAAGCGGGTTTGTTTAAAACCGAGCGAATAATTACAAGCGAGCAGGGCCCAGAAATAACAGTGAACGGCAAGCAGGTATTAAATTTTTGTGCCAATAATTACCTCGGTTTATCTGCCCACCCAAAAGTGTTGGCAGCTGCAAAACTTTATATAGATGAGCGTGGTTTTGGTATGAGCAGTGTACGTTTTATTTGCGGCACACAAGATATTCACAAAGAACTGGAGCAAAAATTATCAACGTTTTTAGGCACAGAAGATACTATTTTATATGCTGCTGCATTTGATGCAAATGGCGGTGTATTTGAACCGTTGTTTAATGAACAGGATGCCATAATTAGTGATTCGCTAAACCACGCAAGTATTATTGATGGTGTTCGTTTGTGCAAAGCACAGCGCTACCGTTATGAGCATAATAACATGGAAGACCTGGAAGCAAAATTAAAAGAATCTGCAGCGCTTAGAAGTCGTATAATTGTTACTGATGGCTCATTTAGCATGGATGGAACAATTGCACAACTGGATAAAATATGTGATCTGGCAGATAAATACGATGCGATTGTAATGATTGATGAATGCCATTCATCCGGCTTTCTTGGGAAGACAGGAAGAGGAGCACATGAACACAGAAATGTGGTTGGAAGAATTGATATTATTACCGGCACATTGGGTAAAGCATTGGGCGGTGCAAGTGGTGGTTTTACCAGCGGTAAAAAAGAAGTTATAGAAATGTTGCGCCAGCGCAGCAGACCATATTTATTTTCAAACACGCTGGCACCAAGTATTGTAGGTGCATCTATTGCTGTGCTGGATATGCTGAGCGAAACAACAGAACTTAGAGATAAACTGGAATACAATACTACCTATTTTAGAGAGAAAATGACGGATGCCGGGTTTGATATTAAACCGGGTGAACATCCTATTGTCCCGATCATGCTTTACGATGCAGTAATTGCACAAAACTTTGCTGCGAAATTGCTGGAAGAAGGAATTTATGTGATAGGCTTTTTCTTTCCGGTAGTTGCGAAAGGACAGGCCCGCATTCGTGTGCAGCTTAGTGCAGCACACGAACAACAGCATTTGGATAAAGCCATTGAAGCTTTTATAAAAGTGGGGAAAGAATTGGGTGTGGTGAAATAAAATATCTTAAGATTAAGAGAATAATATGTCTGAAACTTCTGAATTATTTATTGAAAAAAGTACAGCAAAAGCTGCTGACCTAGATCACCGTACAAAAATAAATTTTAATATTGGTCGCTACAATGCGGTGGTACCAAAGGGTAAGGAACAGTTTGCTAATGAGCATTTGGCAAGAGAACGTGCAAAAAATACAAAATGGCGTGCGCTGGAAACACTTGACCAGCAACTGGAAATGTTTGAAGTAAATTTTACTAAACGTGGTGGCAAAGTTATTTGGGCAGAAAATGCTGAACAGGCAATGGCAGAAATTATAAAAATCTGCGAAGCAAAAAACTGCAAAATGCTGGTGAAAAGCAAGAGCATGGTAACGGAAGAAATTCACCTGAATGACAATCTGGAAAAACACGGTATTGAAAGTATTGAAACAGATTTGGGAGAATATATTCAGCAATTGGATGGTGAAACTGCCTACCACATTGTAACGCCGGCTATGCACAAAAGCAAAGAAGATGTTGCAAAATTATTTCATGAAAAATTAGGTACCCCCATAGATTTAACGCCCGAGCAACTAACCTTAAAAGCGAGGGAAATACTGCGTGAAAAATATGTGAAGGCTGAAGTTGGTGTAACTGGTGCCAATTTTATTATTGCTGATGTTGGTGCCATTGCCGTAACAGAAAATGAAGGCAATGCACGGTTAAGTTGTGCTTTTCCAAAAACACATATTGCCATTGTTGGTATGGAAAAAGTAATTCCTTCATTAACTGATTTAGGATTGTTTTGGCCATTGCTTAGTACGTTTGGTACCGGACAAAAAATTACCGTTTATAACAGTATTATTGCGGGCCCGAGGCAGGCGAATGAAACTGATGGTCCCGTAGAAATGTATGTGATATTGCTGGACAATGGGCGTACAAAAATTCTTGCAAATCCTAAACAAAGAGAAAGTTTATATTGCATTAGATGCGGTGCCTGTTTAAATGCTTGCCCAGTTTATAAAAATATTGGGGGATTTAGTTATGGCACAACCTATAGCGGTCCAATAGGCAGTGTAATTACGCCGCATTTGCAGGGCATGGATGATTTTAAACACCTTAGTCATGCATCTTCTTTGTGCGGAAATTGCACAGAGGTTTGTGCTGTAAAAATTAATTTACATGAACTGCTGCTGGATAATAGGAAAGAAGCTGCCGAAGAAGGGTTAACCAGTTTTGGTGAGAAGGCAGCATGGAAATTATGGAAATTCGCTAGCCTGAATCGGGGTATGATGAATATGGGAAATGGACCTTTAAAAAACCGGGTAATAAATGGTATTTTTAAAGATTGGACGAAACACAGAGGTGATTTAAATTTTAGCAAAAAAACTTTTAATAAATTGTGGCGGGAGCAGCATAAAGATTAAATAATAAATTTAAAACTATGGGAGCAGCAGCAATAAGGGAAAAATTACATGAATACATTCGTATTGCAGATGACAAAAAGGTTAAAGCAATATATACAATGATTGAAAGTGATCTTGATAAAAGCTTATGGCATAAAAACGATGCTTTATTAGATGAGTTTGATGCTGATTATGAAAAATATAAAAGCAAAAATGAGAAAGGTTATACTTTATTAGATGTAAAAAAACATTTTGATAAAAGAGAAAAAAAATAATGCTTAAGTAATGGTTGATATAATATTATCGAAACGGGCTTTGATTGAACTTGATAAAATATATGACCGTTACGAAAAATCACAATTGGGGTTAGGAGAAAAATTTTTAAATAAGCTTTATAAAAAATATACACAAATAGGCTCTTTCCCCAAAACAGGTAATGTAAAAAAAAGAACTTACAGGGAAACTTATTTAGAAGTTTTTCCTTATGCAATTATTTATAGGTATAATTTCAAAGAAAATGAAATCTTTATCACATCTATTTTTCATTTTAAAAGAAATATAGCAAAGAAATACTGAAACTAAATGCTGCTTATTTTCACTCCACAATCCAATACACGCCTACAGTATAGTTGCAAATTTATTTTTAATGAAGTACTTGGTACGAGTTATAGCCTTACAACCGATAAAGAAAATTTTAGCATGCACACCGGTGCAAAAATCAATTATAGCCATGTTGATTTCCCTTCCGTATTCCAAATTAAACCTCATGTAATTTTGTTTGAAACCTGCATAAAAGAACAGGATATTACAGTTGTTGG
>JAYTCO010000032.1:0-13939 GCA_043736415.1 Ferruginibacter sp.
GCAAAAAATATTTCAATTTTAAAATTCCTTTCTTTTGCAAAAGCATAACGAAGCCCATTTATTGCATACACAAATGCACGAAAAGATTTTTGCATACTATTTTGTTTAAAGGTTATTTAATTTTAGTGGCTGCAGTTGTTCAGTTTAATTTTAAAATAGTTACAGACTTAACTATAGTAAGTGAGGTTAATAAATTTAACTAATATAAATAGGATGGCTAACAAACTCAGCCTTTTATTTAAAGTTTGTATTAATTGCACATGATCTTCTAAAACCCCTAAACTATTTGCTTAAATAAAAACGTTGCTATAAATTGTTCAACACTTTAATTAGTTGTAAACAGGCAAAATGAATTTCTTCATCAGAAATATTTAATGGCGGACAAATTCTAAATGCATGAGCGCAAAATAAAAACCAGTCTGTAAAAATACCGTTTTCAATAAGCGTATCAATTATTTTTTTATTGGTTTCAAAGCTGTCAAATTCTATTGCCATCATTAACCCTGCACTGCTTATATTTTTTATAGCAGGATGTTGAAGTAAAGTGCGAAATAATTTTTCTTTTTCAAAGGCTTTTGTAAATAATTTTTCTTCGGTTAATACTTTAAAAGATGCAAGGCCGGCAGCGCAACTTATTGGGTGCCCGCCAAAAGTGTTTATATGACCAAGTACCGGGTTGTGTGTAAAAGAATCCATTATTTTTTTATCTGCTACAAATGCGCCTAACGGCATACCACCACCAATTGCTTTACCCAGCAACAAAATATCAGGTACAACATTAAATTGTTCAAAAGCCCATAAAGTTCCGTTGCGCCCAAAGCCACATTGTATTTCATCCAACACTAGTAAAGTTCCTGTACAAAAACAACGTTGCCTAAGTGAGTGCAACCAACCATATTCAGGTTTTAAAATCCCCGCTTCCGCCTGTATTGTTTCGGCAATTACACATGCTGTGCGTTCTGTTATGTTTTTTAAATCATCAAAATTGTTGTACCGAAGTTGTAAAATATCAGGAAGTAAAGGCCTGAATGCCTGTTGCCAATACTCGCTACCCATAACACTTAATGCCCCTTGAGTACTGCCATGGTAAGAGTTTTTAAATGAAATTATCTGGGATCGGTTTGTAAAACGTTTTGCGAGTTTCATGGCACCTTCTGTTGCCTCACTTCCACTGGCTGTATAAAAAACACTGTTTAGGGTTGCGGGTAAATGCTGTGTAAGCAGCGTTGCATATTCTACCTGCGGATTTTCTACAAGTTCACCATACACCATAATGTGTAGGTATTTATCTGCCTGCTGTTTAATGGCTTCAATTACTTTGGGGTGCCGATGCCCAATATTACAAACGCTTATGCCAGCTATTAAATCAATGTATTCCTTTCCATTTGTATCCCACATTTTTGATCCTTCTGCTTTTACAATATTTAAACAAAGCGGAGCATCAGAAGTTTGACCTACGTGATTTAAAAATAATTGACGGTTGGTCATATTGCAAAGTTAGCAACATGATTGCCATTTTTTTTAAACTGAAAATATTTACTTTTAATTACAAAAAATATTTTTTTAAAGGTTAATTCTTTTCCTCAGGTTCCTTTTTAGAAGGATGTTCTGTTTCTAATTTATCCTCTATTTTTTTATCAGGTATAAGCCACAGCGCAGCTACAAGTAAATATATAGCCGAGGCAATGTATGCACTTACAAAAGCTAACCCAATACCGGCTAAGTACAATAAAATTGTGCGTCTTATTTTCTTGTCTTTTCCAACAGCTAATGTAAGTGGAGAGGTTTCTTTATGTAATACCAAAAGGCTTTTTATTAATATGGCATATGCAATAGTTACCATCAATAAAATAATTCCATATAAAATTACGGTCCATAACAAAAAGTTGTTTTCTCCCATCCAGCCGGAAGAAAAGGGTAATAAGGTAATCCAAAATAAAAAATGTAAGTTAGCCCACAACACTTTTCCGTCAATAAACTCAACTACCTGAAAAAGGTGATGGTGGTGGTTCCAAAAAATGCCGACATTAATAAAACTTAATACGTAACTCAAGAATATTGGTAAAAGAGCTTTTAAACCAGATAAACCTGCTTCATGCGGAACTTTTAACTCAAGCACCATAATAGTGATTGTAATTGCAAAAACACCATCGCTAAAGATTTCTATCCTACCTTTTTTCATTTCCATATTTCAAGCTTTAATAAAGTATAATTAAATATAGCATCATTCATTCCGTAAGGGTCGCTGCTAATGTCTTTTTTCACATCTCATAAATATTTTTTTAAAATAAATCAACCCAAAAGTACATTTATAAATAGGGACAATGTTGCATACAAAAATTTGCCTATTTTATTTGATGTTTATTACAGCAGCTACAAGTTTTTTATTATTATTTTTACTTGACTAAATAAATATCATGGCAGTAATTCTTCCGATTAACGGCAAGGCTCCTGAGATGGGCGAAAATTGTTTTATAGCTCCAAACGCAACAATAGTTGGTGATGTAAAGATGGGGAATGACTGTAGTGTATGGTTTAATGCTGTATTAAGGGGCGATGTAAACACCATTGAAATGGGCAATAAAGTTAATGTGCAGGATGGTGCAGTTATACATTGTACCTATAAAAAAACAAAAACAGTTATTGGGAACAATGTAAGTATTGGGCACAATGCAATTGTGCATGGATGCACACTGGAAGATAATGTGTTGGTAGGAATGGGGGCTATAGTAATGGATAATGTGAGGGTTGGCAGCAACAGTATTATTGCCGCAGGTGCGGTAGTTTTAGAAAATACGATTATTGAAAAAGGCTGCATATTTGCCGGGGTACCTGCTAAAAAAATAAAGATGGTAAGCGAGGCATTAATTAGTGGTGAGATAAACAGAATCGCCGATAATTATGTGATGTATAGCAGTTGGTTTCAGAAAGATTTTACACCTCCGGATCAGAATAATTCCATGTAATAAAAAGTAAAAAGAATAAAAAAACATTATGTCTCTTACCAGCATTTTGAGGAAGGATAAGTCTCTAAAACATTTGATTATATTTACAATATGAAAAAAATTATACTTTACTTTATTGCAATTTCTTTTTTATATAGTTGTGCTATATTCAGAAAAAAAGAAAAGTATGGTTGTCCAAATGATGCTACCGGTAAAAGCCAGGAAGAGTTAAGAGATAGAGGTACAAAAACGAAATACAAAGGCGGTAAAAAGTTTTAGGAATATATTCAAATCAAATTACTGTACAACTCTTTCAAATAATGAAAGGGTTTTGTTTATCCATCAAAAAGGAAAAAGCCCTCCGAATAATCGGAGGGCTTTAATAATGTATCTTTTGTGTAAGATCTCTAGTCTTTTAATAACTCCACAAATCCTGTTCATAATTAAATATCTTCTCTGTAATATTTTCACCTTCCATTAATTGAAGAACACCATTTTCACTAAGACCTTTGTAATTTTTTATTAATTGATCGTATGGATTATCTATGGTACTTTTTATGACCCGACCGTGAAACATACGACTTTCAAAAAGCTCTTCCCAGCTCATGCGAGCACCAAAGTTTTTTCCGTTGTATACTTCATATTTTGAAAAGGTCGCTCTCATATCGGGGTAGTAGACCCAAAATAATTCAGTTTCTCCCAAGTTTACACCCATTGTTGTAACAATATTTTTTACAGGCGCAATTCCTAAAATTCTAAAAAAGAGACGAGAACTTTCTTTATCAAAAATAACTTCTTCTTTTATACGAAATTTATAGATAGAATCAAGATTAATCTCGTTTCTCATTTTTTTAGATCCTGTAAGAACACCTAAAGAATCATAATTTGGCACTTCCACTTCTTCACCTCCAATAGCTTTCGCAACCTCAGCTTTTGTCATAGGTGTAGTAAACCTGTCGTCAATACTGTTAAAAACAGTTACTGCACTATCTTGTATTGCCTGAAGCAAAATTGAAATAAAGCGCTGGTTGCCATTATCCTCATCAGCAGAGTACTTAAAGGGCAAATTTATCTTTTCTCTTGTATCAATTTCACGCCATATTTTGTGACGGTAGACTGCATCATCAGCTCTTAAGTTTTCATATGCTAAAGGAATTCTTTCCTTAATGATATCATCATCAACAGCACCATCTCTTCGCAATGACTTAGCAACCTTTTTAATTGGTAAGCTATCACTTTTAGACACTTCTGCAACTACAGCACTATCTGTGGATGCACCTGCTCCCTTGATATTTGCAGTAGTTTTATTTTTCGTTGTTCTTCTTGTAGAAGAGCGCTTTGCCGGAGTTTTAGCTCTAGTAGGTTTTTTCTTTTGAGCAAAAGAACCATTTGAAATACCTCCTACAATAAACAGAAGAAAAAGATACTTAAAATATTGTTTGTTCATATCCATCGATTTTAATATAATGAGATTGATCTACCTTCTACCCCTCTAGTTCCATCAGGACCGGAAACTTTTACATTGTCAAATGTAACTACACTTCCAGGACCACATCTTGAAAGAAATGCGCTTAACCCACCTAAACTACCTCCATTTAAAGGTGCTGTTTGAACATTTGGAAAGCCTGCACCAGAAAAATAAACAGTTGCGCTAACAACACTGTACTTTAAATCAAAATCAAAATTTTCCAATTCTGCTCTTGCAAACTGCTGGTTTTTAAATTCAACAGCGGGTACTCTTGGGCGACCTGAACCTACTTTAAATACAGGATCAGGTATTTTTTTAACTCTAAATGCAAACTGACTTGATTTACCATCAGCTGTTACAGTAATTGATGCTGGACCTATTGCACTTACTCTAACAGTTCTGTTAGAGCCAGAACCACCTATTGAGCCACCACTCATGGAAACATTTGTTTTGTCCCAACCTGTTGGTGAACCTATTGTTACAGGATTATCGACACCGATGTAAAACACATTCATCTTATCTAACATTACAGCCGCACCACCCGGTGTGCCAACTGTATACTCTACATTCTTTGTTTCTGTTTTTTCATTACCGTCTTGGTCTTTATAACGTATGGTTACAGGAACTGTGTGAGGTCCGCCGCCAGAAGCTTGAAATTTATATTTACCCTGACCATCAACTACTGAAACACCAGAACCATTAATAGAAATTTGTGGTGCAGCTGCTGAACTATATGCACCTATACCGGCAGTTACTTCAATTTCCTGACCGGGCATAACATAATTAGCACTTTGCCCAATTAATACACCCGTTTTATCAAATTTTACTTTTACCTCGCCAACTTTTGAATGGCAAAATGTTACTACCTGATTTTCAGAATTTTTTACGTTGTTTTGAAATTTGCTTAATAATGTAATTCCTGCAACAGTTGGAGTCATATGGAAGTAAGCATCAGTAAATGATTTTACTTTTCCATCCTGTCCTGTAGCTGCTGCACCATCTACAGATAATGTTGAACCAAACTGTGTTTTAATTTCAGGATCTATTGCAAGCATTGCAGCTTTGTAATCTTTTAATTTTTGTTCCAATTGCGGACCAAGATTTTTGCCACCAGGCCCATTTCCAAACAAACGGGTAGCCGCTTCTAAATCATCTTCTTTAAACTGTTCTACCTGTTGTCCCTCTACTGTTACCATTTTAGAGCCGGCTTCTGCCTTTAATTGTGTTTTGATGCCATCAATAAAAGAGTACAATTCTCCGGATATTTTTTTTGCCTGTTCAGCCTTAGCATTCCAAATTTTTGCTTTTTCAGCAGTAACAGGGTCAGCAACTTTTGCTTGTAACGACTTATACAATGTTTCATTTGCAGAAGAAAGGTTGCTGTTCGAAGTTGTTAAACTTTTATCTACTACTTTAAATGCGTTTAATATTTCTGATGAAACATTTAGTGCAAGAAGTGCAGTGAGCACTAAATACATTATGTTGATCATCTTTTGCCTGGGCTCTTTCGGTAAAGCCATAACTTATAGTATTAATATTTTTTTTAAATGTTGTTTCGGTAAAATTTATGAGGCTAATTTAATTATCTGCCCTGCATAGCGCCAAGCATGTTTCCATAAACAGCATTTAATTTACCAAGGTTAGTTGCCAATGCAGCAATTTGCTCTTTGGCTTTGTTTGCATCTTCTACACTTCCCATCATGGCAGAGCTAGCTTCTGCCATTTTACCGTAAAAACCGTTTAATGCTTTTAAGTGATTATTACTTTCCTTTAATTCCAGTTCATAAATAGTATTTAATGAGCCCAGATTCTTTGTAAGTACCTGTATCTGATCGTGAAAACCACGGGCGCTTTCTGATGCACTGCCAAATGAGGCCATCGTTGCAGCGCTGCTGTTAAATGCTGCAGACATAGATCCTATAGCTGTTGTAGCTTCCTGTGTTTTTTTACTGAAGTCAGCCGTTGATTTTACAACATCACTCACATCAGAAATACCATTAACCGTTGTACCAAGTTTTTGAAAACCTTCACCTAATTTTTTTAGGTTAGTTGGAGTAATATCAGCATCCTGTAACATTTTATCCATACTGTTTAGTGCAGGATTTCCTGTAGCTACTGCCATTTTAACGGCTCCTTCATACTCTTCCTTTACTGCAGGGAATATCATATAAAGAACTCCATAAGATAAAAATATAATTGCTTCTGTTATCAATCCAATTTTTAATAATAAATCTGCAGAGGGTGTATGAAGTATTTTTTGAAGTGCACCATAGATAACTACTGCTGCTGCTACGGATACACCAACGTCCATCCATTTACTAATGTTTGAAGGAATTTTTACTGACATGGTTTTTTAAATTTGATTTGGAGGTTTGGTTTAGATTAATATTATGTACATAGATATTAATAACCCTGTTTAAAGGAGTTATCAATATTTACAATAAGTTCTTTTTAAAAATTTTCTATTATTACCTTTTTTTAATAGTAGGAGGAAGATCAATCACACAACGAAAACCAATATAGGATTTAGAAGTATCCTGATATTCATAAGCACGTGTACCTGTTTGTAAAAAATATGCAACATCTTTCCAGCTTCCACCACGAATTACTTTACGCTTCATGCGTGGAGGATCAGAAGTTTTTGCATTCCATCTAACATCAGGATTCATATCATGTTGAAAGTTATAAGAACCTTCATAATACAAAGAGGAAGTCCATTCAGCCACATTACCTGCCATATTGTACAAACCAAAATCATTAGGCCAATATGCATCTGCTCTTACAGTGTACAAACCACCGTCCTCCGGATAATTACCACGACCGGGTTTAAAGTTAGCAAGAAGGCAACCTTTTTTATTTCTTAAGTAAGGACCTCCCCATGGATAAGGCATTTGAGAACGGCCACCTCTTGCTGCATATTCCCATTGAGCTTCTGTTGGCAAACGAAATTCTGATTGACCTGACCTTTTCTTACTTTCATTAAAAGCAGCAAGTTTATGTGTTCTCCATTCTGAAAATGCATTAGCTTGTTTCCAGTTAATACCAACAACCGGATAATTACCGTAAGCAGGATGACTGTAATACTGTTTTGCCATTGGCTCATTGTAAGCGTATGCAAAATCTCTTATCCAACAAAGCGTATCAGGGAAAACAGGAATATCCTGTTTCATTATAAATTCTTTGCGCTGTACGTTGGTATCTCTATTGTAGGCAGAAGCTTTGTAATCGAAAATTTCTGAATGGTAAACAATCTTTTTTGCATCTAATTCTTTTTTTCCAAAGATCCTGTTATCAGCAGATACAATTATTGCATCTATTTTTTCAAAAGTTGCTTTATCACCGTATTTTATTGCACTCGCTTTTTTCCAGTCAACATATTCAACACCGTCAGAACCCTGTTTAACAAATCCCATTAATTTTGCAGCAATAGAATCTCTAACCCAGTTTGTAAATTCACGGTATTCATTGTTTGTAATTTCAGTAGCATCCATCCAGAAACCACTTATAGAAACCTGTTTGTTTCTTGCTGTGTATGCATAGTTTACATCCTCATCACTTGGACCCATGTGAAATGTACCTGCCGGGACATAAACCATTCCTGTTGGTTTTGTTAAATTGTAAGCTTTGCCCGGTGCTACACCGTGTAATTGGCCATCATTTGGCATAGTCCCTGATTTACCTTTTCCGCTAATTAGTTTACAGCTGCCTGTAGTAAGGGCTACAGAAATAATAGCAATAAAGCACAATAACCGATTATTCATTTTTTTGACTTTGAGGGTGCTGGCAAATGTATTAATAAATCTTTCTTGTAAATTCAAATGATGATACTGTCAATGTTAATTTTCTAACAATTCCAATGCCATCCTTTTTTACTAAACGATTCTTTAATACAAATATTGTGATTAATAAATGTTAAAAAATTTGCAACTGAATTTCACTCATTAATTCATCAATGTTTTTTAAAGGAGTGCTGCAAGCAAAATTTCGACATAAATATATAGATAATTCTTTTAAAATGGGTTTGTCTTGCGATAAAATCATATTGGAAATGTTAAAACTTGGCTGTAATATTTTATTTGGTAAATATTCAAGCAGAATATTATTAATTGTGTGCCTCATTCCATTTCCTGTGATTGTAATTTCATTAAAACCTGCTGTAATATTTAAAGCAGTTGAGGCCCATATTCCGAAAGAACCAGGATGTTTTATTATTACAGCTTTAAGTGAATCTATCATCGCCAAAGCCTTTTGATGCCACTCTTTGTTATTAAACACAAGAGAAAGGTAAATTAAATTCTGTGCCATTATTGAATTGGCAGAAGGTGTTGCACCATCATAAATTTCTAATTTTCTTAAAACAACATCGTCCTGAAGTTTTGTTGTAAAAAAGAAAAAGGCGCTTCCTTGATCTTCAAAATTTTGAAAAATATAACTCGTTATTTTTTGCGCTTTATACGAATATTTTTCATCGCTAGTTATTTCCTGTAAATGAATACATGCCTCTACAAAATAAGTATAATCGTCTAAAAATGCAGGATATTTTGCAATTCCATTTTTATAGGTATGATAATAATTCCCCTCTTTATCCTGATATTTATCTTCTATAAAATTATACAAATCAATTGCTGCAAGCTTATATTTCTCAATCTGCAGAACAGCATAAGCTTTGCAAAATGAAGTTACAAGCAAGGCATTCCAACTAAGTAAAATCTTATCATCCGTATTTGGTCGAATTCTTTTTTTCCTTTCATCCAGTAATTTATTTTTCGATCTTTTGATTATTTCTTCTGCTTCGTTTAAATCAATTTTAAATTCTTTTGCAACTGATGAGAGTGGCCTTAAAATCCGTAAGATATTTTTATTTTCCCAGTTTCCTTCTTCTGAAACATCGAAATAAACATTAAAAAAAGCCGCATCGCTTTCTAAAATATTTTCAATTTCGTTTTTCTCCCACACATAAAATTTCCCTTCAACACCTTCGCTGTCTGCATCTATAGCTGCATAGTAACCGCCTTCTTTGTTTTTCATTTCTTTAAAAATAAAATCACAAACATTTTCTACGGCATTTTTATAAATAACGTTTTTTGTAAGCAGATAAGCATTGCTAAGTGCAGTTATAAAAAGTGCGTTATCATAAAGCATTTTCTCAAAATGTGGTGCCAGCCATTCATCATCTGTACTGTAACGGCAAAGTCCGCCTGCTAACTGGTCATAAATACCTCCATTCAACATTTTAGTTAAAGAAAGTTCAGCATGTGCAAGTGCTTTTTCATCTTTTAAGAAATAAGCACACTGTAAAAGACAATTAATAGAAAATGTTTGGGGAAACTTTGGAGCTTTGCCAAAACCGCCATCTACAACATCTGCAGTTGCAAGGAAAATATTTTTGATAGTTATACATTCTTCTTTTGTTATGCCTGTTGCCGGCTCTTCACTAATTACTGAATTTTTTATTAAGCCCAGATTATTTGATTTCTTTAAATGATCAATAAGTTTTTCTGCCTGTTCTTCCATTTCATCCCTCCTATTTCTCCATGCATCAGATAAACTTAAAAGGATATCGGTCCACGACGGTCGATTAAAAGCTTTTACTGGAGGAAAATAAGTACCGCCATAAAAAGGTTTACCATCAGGTGTAAGAAACACATTTAGGGGCCAACCACCACTTCCCGTCATAGCCTGAACGGCATCCATGTAAATATGATCAATATCGGGTCGTTCTTCCCTGTCAATTTTAATATTGATAAAATGTTCGTTCATTATGGCAGCAGTAGCTTCAAATTCAAAACTCTCTCTCTCCATTACATGGCACCAGTGGCAGGCAGAATAACCGATACTAACCAGAATGGGTTTATCCAATTCTTTGGCAAGTTGCAAAGCTGCTTTACCCCAAGGTTGCCAATGAACAGGATTATGTGCATGCTGCAAAAGATAAGGACTGCTCTCATGGGGAAGTTCATTTTTCATAATAGTAAACTTTAAAACAAAAAAGCGGCTAATATTAAGCCGCTTTGTAAAATTATGGAGATGAAATTATTTTTTTTTGGAAAAAGTAGATTGTAAATATTTATCTAATGCACTTACCATTCCCGGAGTTTGTGGCATGGGTGCTTTTACCTGCAAAATCAACCCTGCATCTTCAACAGCTTTATGAGTATTTAAACCAAATGCTCCAAACCTGGTACCGTTTTGTTGATAGCCCGGGAAATTCTCGACAAAGCTTTTCACACCACCGGGTGTAAAAAAACAGATGATATCATAATTTTTGGCAATTACCTGTTTAATATCATTGCTTACAACTTGGTAAAGTACAGGAGTAGCAAATTCGCAGCTATGGCTTTTTAACCAGTTGGTAATTTCGCTGTCGAAAGACTCAGAACACGGGTAAAGGAATTTTTCGTGTTCTTTATGTTTGTTGATAACATCAAAAAGACTTTTATTGGTACCATCTGCACCATAAAAAACTTTACGTTTTCTGTATAAAATAAACTTTTGAAGGTATAATGCTACCGCTTCTGTTATACAAAAATATTTTGTATCCTGAGAAACTGTCACTTTCATTTCCTCACAAGTTCTAAAGAAATGATCAATTGTATTTCGGCTTGTAAAAATAACAGCAGAGTAAGCAGCTATATCAATCTTTTGTTTTCGAAAATCTTTTCCGGGTATGCCATGTATAACTATAAACGGAAAATAATCTACCGTTACATCATACTTTTTTGCAACATCGGAGTATGGAGATTTCGCTCCTTCCGGTTGGGCTTGGGCAATCAATATTTTTTTAACCTTTTTGGCCGATGAAACAGCAGCCGTTTCTACGTTTTTTACCATGCGGATTTTTCCTATGAGGCTGCAAATTTACGAATTAATACTGAAAAACATCACTGCTGTTTTGTAAATGAGTAATAATGGTAATATTTCTAGCGAAAGTGTATAAATCAGAAAGTGTATTCCATTTAATTTTAATCTGTTTTGTAACAATCCGTAAGTTCTAAAAAATCTACTTAAAAGTAAAATTGCCAAAATAAAAAGTGAAATGATGGAAGCATAATCGGCTAATTTGTATGTACTAAATGCTATCAATATTGTAAATGGCAGCAACAGCATTCCATTTATTTTATTCAATAAAAAAATTGAAAAAATATAAATTTTCGCTTCTGGTTTATGATTTGTTAACCAACCTGTGAATAATAAGGAAACATATTTTACAATATAACAAACTGCCACTGCCAACACACACAATCCTAAGTAAGCCCAGTTAATATTATCGTGATGAATATTGTAATGCTCATACAAAATATAAATATAAAGACCCATAGAAAGTACGAAAAAAGTATTGAAAAGCAGGGAAGGTAATGCGGCCTGCTCCAACTGGTCTGTCAGCTGATTTTGTCTTAAAGATGTATTAAAAAAAACCCGAAACATAGTTGTGAAAAAGCGACTAAATATGGTTCGTAGTAAAGCTAACAATAAGAAAAGTGCTGCGAAGATGTAAAAAAAATACTCAGCGGTACCGTGCTTTCTTAAGGTTACTGCAAGCGCCTGAGAGTTTCCTTTATAATTTAAAAAAATATTACTGTCTAAAAAAGCAGCGTAAGGATTTTTATAACCTACAACTTTAGTAATTGTATCAATTTTTATTTTATTAGATGAATCTTTTACCTGTGCAGTGGAATGTAAACAAATTATGAAAAAAATAATAAAAAGAGAAAGAGACAACTTCACCTGTAAAAAATTTATACGCAAAAATAAGTGGAAGAAAAACTAATTAAATTTAAAAATAATTGACATACCCAAAATGAATTTTAGAAGCCTGTCTAATATTGAAAGGCACATCATTTCGTTTTCCCACTGAAAGGCTTAAATTTAATAACCCAGCCTTGGTTTCATATGCAATACCAAGCCCCGTTCCTGTAAAGAAGTTTTGAGTATTGACATTTTGAAACTTGGCTTGTGTAGCACCAATATCTATAAAACCAAACAAATAAGAATTAAGGCTTAGTAGCGATCTATACTCGGCAGTAACAACAGCATAACGGGTGGCATAAATACTTTCTTCATTAAAGCCTCTTAGCAAGCGATATCCACCAATTTGAAAAACTTCATTTCTAAACACGGTAGGACTGCTGTAGAAACCTATATTAAAGGCAGTTTTAAAAGTACTCGATTTAGAAATTTTAAAATAATGAGCAGCTGCAATTTTTAATCTAAGCTGATAACTTTTCAATTTTACAGAATCATATAATTTATCGTAATTAAAGCCTGTTGTTTTTAGCGCAAGAATATCATTGTTCTTTTTAATATTTTTTATGCCTGTTAAAGCGGTTAATGTAACATCGCTGCCCGTTAATGGGTTAAAACGATAATTTGTATTTCTAAATTCGTAGGTGATACCAACATTTACTGATTTTACATCGATATTAAGAGGTAATTTTTTATTAAATTTTATAGCGTTGGTATCAATCCCTCCTTGTAATAAATTTGCAGTTTGCCATTGGACTAAAATTTTACCTGACTGTTTATTTGTGAGATTTAATTGCAAACCAAGTTGCGCATTTACCTGTAAAAAACTGGAATCTTTTTTAAACAATTCAAATAAGAAACCGAGCCCAAAAGGCGATTTTAAAAAGTATGGTTTTTCATAACCCAAATTAAGCCTTGGCGATTTGGGCTGCAGCGCCTGGTACTTTAAAAGCAAACTCTCACCTGCACCAAAAACATTTTTTAGATCAAGATTTACGTCACCTGTTACCTGAAGTTTTCCGGTATTATTTGCATCGGGCAAAAAACCGAAGATGGCACTTACTTCGCTGCTTTTTTTATTATTTACATATAAATTTAAGATAGACCCTGAGCCCAGCATGTTAAGACTGGATGGCT
The DNA here is from genome assembly GCA_043736415.1 of Ferruginibacter sp. Lineage (GTDB taxonomy): Bacteria > Bacteroidota > Bacteroidia > Chitinophagales > Chitinophagaceae > Ferruginibacter. The sequence continues at coordinate 13,294 of JAYTCO010000032.1, forward strand.
GTTCTGTTTGTGCGTAAGGAAGCTCCAGCATGCGTTTATCAACCTCTTTTAATTTTTCTCTGTTGTAAACACTTCCATTAATAATATTTAAATATTGTTGTAAGAATTTTGTATTAAGCTTTAATTTTCCATAATTATTAATACTGTCAATTCTATAAACCAGGCCTTGGTTAACCATTAAAGAAGCTGAAATTTTATCATCATTAATTGCAATACTATCCAAGTAAACTGCTGCAAATGGAAAGCCTTCGTTTTCGTAATAAGTAAGCAACCGTTCTTTTAATAAATCAACTTCTGAAATATTTAAAGGTTTCTCAGCAAAGTTTTTTGCAGCGTAACCAACTTTTGAAAGCAAAGATTTATCAATATTGTTTGTACGAAGTTGAATCCAGTTATACTTTTTGCCTACATAAAAATCAATGTGCACATTATTCTGCAAGTACCAAACACTGTCTACAGAACATACTAAATATCCTTTGTCAGCAAACAGTTTAGGTAAACTATTTATATAATTATTGGCTTGGTCTAAACCGGAAAACTTTGTTTTAAGTAAAATTGGTAGTGGTTCTTTGATGCTATCTTTGTAATGAACAACCAGATTATAATCAGTTTTTTCGGTCGCATTTTTTTGGGCAATGCTATTGAA
>JAYTCO010000033.1:0-13933 GCA_043736415.1 Ferruginibacter sp.
ATAAACAGAATTTATATTATTTAAAAGGCCGCTACTTTTATTAAAGCAGCGGCCTTTTAATATGCTGAATATTAATACATAGAAATTGTTTGAAGTTCCGTTGCAGATATAATAGTATAAGTAAATTTCTTTCTCCCAATGGTACCTTTTATAATAATTTTATCTTTTACAAAATGGAATATGTCACTTTCTAATTGACAATTAGCTTTCCATAAAAAATTACTTTTTGTTACTCTTAGAATTTTTAAATTCCCATTTTTATCCCTTCCTGCTTCATCTTTGTTTGAGTCGATTTTTATAAATTCAAGTTTCATTTTCGTTTCACCAAACCTACTGTAAAAAATAAAAGGAGTTTGCAAACAATTTGTAATTAAATAAATTGAGATGTTTGATTTTGCAGGAGTTTTATCAATGTGTACACTGCCATCTATACTAATTTCAGTATTATTAACGCCGGGTAAAACTTTATAATAATATGCTTCGCCACGTTGTATTCTACAGGATTTTTGTGCATGTAAACTTACGGCGACAAATAAAATTATCAGAATTAGAAAGTATTTCTTCATATTGTTTTAAGTAAACAAAATTTCATTACAGAGTTTTTTATTCTTAATATTTTTTTTACACTTAAAAATTTATTTGTTGATTGTTTATGAAGTAACAATTGTTTTAATAACTATCAAACCCCTGCACAGCAGTTTCTTTATTTATTGAAAGTGTAAACGATTTATTTTCAATTTTACCTTTTATGTTGATGATTGGGCTATTTTCGGCAATAGCCTGGTTAAGAATTTCCTGTATGTTTATTCGCCACATTGAACACCCTTTGTAAGGTTTTATTTTCATTGTTTTTTGAGTTTTTTCTGTTACTGCTGAAAACTCTTTTTCAGCTAATCCTGGCAGATCCCATTTAACATCTGTTTTATCATATAAAATTGTATTTATAACGGGCTTGGTTTTTCCTGCAGTTAAAATATAAATAAATCTTTCTTTCATAATTTTTCTCTTTATTGGTCTTCCATTTTCATCTACAGGAATTGTCCCTGGTTGTACTAAAATGCTGAATGCATAACCACTGGGGTTACAATATTTTTGTGCTTGAGCGGTATTTATAAATATTATCCCTATTAAAATGAAAAATAACTTTAGCATGTTGTAATTTTAAATTTAAATGTAGTTTGTTGCAATAAATAATCAATTTTTTAAACCACTTTACAACAATACAATAACAATTATATATCTAATATTTATCTATAAAAAATGCATCCAACAATCCACAGTAAATTACCAAATGCCGGCACCACCATTTTTACCGTTATGAGTTCTCTGGCTGTAGAACACAATGCCATAAACTTGGGTCAGGGTTTTCCGGATTTTGAAATGAATCATGCATTGCCGGAACTTGTTTCAAAAGCTATGGCTGATGGTCACAACCAATATGTTCACATGAATGGAGTACCGCTATTGCGGGAAAGGATCTCTGAAAAAGTTAAAAAATTATACAATACTGATGTGCACCCCGCAGATGAAATTACTATTACTCCCGGTGGCACTTATGCTTTGTATACTGCACTCACAGCAATTCTACAGCCTGGGGACGAGGTAATTGTTTTTGAACCGGCCTATGATTGCTATATTCCACAAATTGAATTAAGCGGTGGCGTTGCAGTTACTATTCCACTTACTGCGGGCAATTATAAAATAGACCAGGCGCTTACAAGATCAAAAATTACCACAAAAACAAAAGCCATCATGATCAACTCTCCACACAACCCCAGCGGCGCTGTTTTGGAAGAAGATGATATGAAATTTTTGAGCGATATAGTTAAAGGAACGGGCATTTTTATTATCAGCGATGAAGTTTATGAGCACCTGATTTTTGATGGTAAAAAACATTTGTCTGTATTGCTCTATCCTGAATTGTATGAAAGAAGTTTTGTAACATTTTCATTTGGCAAAGTATATAATTGCACCGGTTGGAAAACTGGTTATTGCATTGCGCCACCAATGCTTACAAAAGAATTTAGAAAAATACACCAGTTCAATGCATTCACTGTATTTAGTCCTGTGCAATACGCACTTTCTGCTTTTTTAGAAAATGAAAATGAGTATTTAAATCTTGGTAAAATGCTTCAGCAAAAAAGAGATTATTTTAAAGAACTGATGGCTAAAACTCGTTTTGAACCGTTACCTAGTTTCGGCAGTTATTTTCAAATTTACAGTTACAAAAATATAAGTGAAGAAAAGGAATATGACATGGCTGTAAGGCTGGTAAAAGAATTTGGTGTAGCAACAATTCCTGTAAGTGCATTGTATAAAACACCTACTAATAACCAAGTACTACGTTTTTGTTTTAGTAAAATTGACAGCACATTGGAGGCCGCTGCGGAAAAATTAGTATATATTTAATAATTTTTAATTACTTCTACAATATTGTTTTTAAATAAGCCTCCGCTTTTATTAAATCTTCGGGCATATCTATTTTTACACCGGCATCTTCTGTTTCAACCATGCGTAATTGTATTCCATGTTCTAAATAGCGAATGCATTCTATTTTTTCCGCCTTTTCCAAAGGAGTCATTTCCCATACAGTAAATAAAAGCAATGCTTCTTTTCTAAATGCATACACGCCTACGTGTTCGTAATAAGAAGGAATAATATTTTCATCCCTGTAAAACGGAATAATGCTTCTGCTAAAGAGCAGACTGTTCATGTGTTTATCAACCACCACCTTTACAATATTATGGTTGGCAGCATGCGCATGGTTTAATATTTTTTTTACAGGAGATGCTACTTTTATTTTTTTATCATCATCATCTTTAAAAACATCTAACAGTTTTTGTAGCATGTGCGCATTTACAAAAGGTTCGTCACCCTGCACATTTAAAACAATATCAACATCCATATCTGCAATAGCTTCAGCAATACGATCGCTTCCGCTTTCATGTTCCCGAATGCTCATTATTGCCTTTCCTCCGTTAGCCGTTATTTCATCAAAAATTATTTTATGATCTGTAACTACAAAAACATCATCAAACAAATCGGTTGCCACGGTATTATCATACGTATGCCTTATAACCGTTTTGCTACCCAATGGCTGCATCAGTTTATAAGGAAACCTTGTAGCAGCGTATCGTGCCGGTATCATGGCAATTACTTTCATGCTATACTTTTATATTGATAGTGGTAGTTGAGAAAATAAATTATTGCAATTATTGCACCGATATAATTTTTGATAGGTTTCTGTTTGACCGTAAGCAATTTGGTTTTTTAGCTTACCCCAAAACGTCTGTGGGCTATTTGTTTTTTCCTCTGCTGTTAGGGAATAATTATTACAAACAGTACAGGGAATTTGTTTAATGTAAAGGTCTTCGGCTTCTTTTATTATATCTACTGCTCTATCAAACTGCACATCTGCGACCATTAATTTTATGCCGCCAACAGCAGGGCTTAAAAATGGATCAATCATTACAATGTTTTCATCTTTTAAGTGGCAGTTTATATTATTTTCCTGTAACAGGCCCATCGTCATATTTGCCACCATAAAATTATCGTAAGATGCTATTTGTTTAAAAATCATTCTTTACCTATTTAGCATCTATAATCATTGGGGCACTGCCTTTGCCCATTACAATAACTTTTGAGTTCGTACTGAGTGCAAGTTCTTTCATTGCTTTTATTTGCTCGTATTGCAATTGCTGATCTGTAAGGCCGGTGTTAATAATACGCTGGTAATCTGCAATACCCTGTGCTTCCACTCTTTTTCTTTCAGCTTCCTGTTTTTCTTTCAGTAAAACGAATTCCATTTTCTTGGCATCCTGTTCTGCGTTTATTTTAGATTCTATAGAGGCTTTTACTGAGTTTGGCAGAGTAATATTTCTCACCAATAATTGCTCAAGCATTAACCCACGTTTTTTAAAATCTTCTTCTATAGTTTTATAAATACGCTGTTGAAATTCATCTCTTTTTATGCCAAATAAATCTACTGCCTGATAATAAACTGCATTGTCTCTTATTTTTGTACGGGTGATGGGGCGTACAATTTTATCACGGTAATCGTTGCCGGTTTCTCTTAATAACTTTGGAGCATCTGCGGAAACGACTCTGTACAAAACGGTAAGGTCAATAGTAACTTCAAGCCCATCGCTGGTGAGCACTCTTATGGCATCGTCGCCTTCTATTGTACCTTCATTTTTTACTCCACTCATGGTATAGTTTTGCGTTTTTACATCGAGCTTCTCTATAACGTACAATGGATTTACAAAATGCAGCCCACTGTTTAAAACTTCGTTTTGTATATTTCCAAACAAAGATTTTACGCCAATGTTACCTGCGTTAATCTGTACAAAGCAAGATGTAATAACGCCTAGTACTATAAATAAAAAACCTACCCACCGGCCACCTGCTTTAAATTTTACAAACCGTTCATCGTGGGTTAAAAATGCTACAGAGGCAATAAGAATTAATACTCCAAGAATGATGAGAAACATAGTTAATAATTTTAGATATGCAAGTTCAGTTAAAGTTCATTATAAACCCTAAATGCATGCAGAAGAATTGTTGTTGAATTGAGAAAATAATTAAAGCTGAAAAAAAGATATTTTGCTGAATGACTGCGGTGGATTGAGCGATGTATATGTGCATGTACGTTAGTGCATATGCACATACACGGTACAGTCCCGATAGCTATACGGGAGAGACCGAGCAAATGTAAAAATTAAATTAATGTTGAGAAGCCCCAAGTTCTTAAACAAAAAAAATCCGCAGCCATAAAGCTGCGGAGTGTATTAATAAATCTAAATTAATTGTTTAGCATAAGCGGCATTACCAACATCAACAATTCCTCGTTTACTTCCTGCTCGTTCGGCTTTATTATTCCTGCTTTTGTTGCTGTGCTTAATTCCATATTTATTTCAGAAGTGTCGGCACCGTTTAGCATTTCTATTAAAAATTTTGCATTGAAAGCAATTTGCAGATCTTCGCCATCGTAGGTGCAGGCCATGCGTTCGTTGCCTTCAAAACTAAAATCAACATCCTGACTGGCAAGTTGCAATTCGTTGCCGCTAATGGTTAGAGCAACCTGGTTGGTACTCTTGTTACTAAATACACTCACCCGGCGCAGCGCTCCCTGAAAATCGCTGCGGTTTACATTCATTTTATATGGATTATCAACCGGTATTACCACTTTATAATCGGGGAAACGTGCATCTATTAAACGACAAACCAATTCTGTACCGCCATGCTTTACAAAAAGATGGTTGCTGTTGTATGAAAGGGTAAGCTCATCTTCATTATCGGGTAATGCACTTTTTAAAAGATTAAGCGGCTTTTTTGGAACGATAAAAGTATCTTTTTGTGGACAGCTTACATCGGTACGTGTGTACTTTACAAGCCTGTGGGCATCGGTAGCTACAAAGCTGATTCCGGTTTTATCGAGCTCAAAAAATACACCTGTCATAGCAGGGCGCAGATCATCGTTGCTTACAGCAAAAATGGTTTTGTTGATGGCTGTAACCAATCCTGTAGATGTCATGGTAAAACTGTTGGCATCATCTGCTGCAGGTTCTTTTGGAAAATTATCAGGGTTTTCGCCCATTACTTTATACTTGCCATTATCGCTTGTAAGTTCTACCGCAAAGTTTTTATCTATATTAAATGTAAGCGGTTGCTCCGAAATATTTTTTAATGAATCTAACAAGATTTTTGCGGGGATACATACACGACCACTTTCCTGTGCTTTAATTTCCAGATGTACTTTCATTACTGTTTCCAAATCTGTAGCGGTTACGGTAAGTTTGTTTGCTTCTATTTCAAACAAAAAATCTTCCAGTATAGGCAATACTGTATTTGCATTAATTACACCACTTATTTGTTGCAATTGTTTCAGCAGTGCTGAAGAAGAAACGATAAACTTCATATTACTATTTTAAGATTGCCAAAGATAAAAGATTGAAAGCAGAAAATATTTATGTTTTACCACGAATAAATGTACATTTTTACCAACGTATGGCTTTTGAAACAAAAAATATTGGTACAGAAAAGGCTTTACAAAAGGCAAAGCATTATTGTGCCTATCAGGAACGTAGCCATGCAGAAGTGAAGAAAAAGCTTTATGGTTTTGGGTTATATAAAATTGAAGTGGAGCTTTTGATGAGCCAATTAATTGAAGAAGATTATTTGAACGAAGAACGGTTTGCAATGGCTTTTGCCAGAGGAAAATTTAGAATAAAACACTGGGGTAAAACAAGAATCAAGTATGAATTAAAACAGCGGCAGGTAAGTGATTACTGTATTAAAAAAGCACTTGCCGCCATACCTGATGAGGATTATGAAAAAGCGCTGAATAAACTGGCAGAAGAAAAGTTATCCTCTTTAAAAAACGAACAAAACGTTTTTATAAAAAAAAGTAAGCTCCAAAATTATTTAGTTGGCAAAGGCTATGAGTATAATCTTGTTTCTGAAATTTTAAAAAGTATTTAGAAATTGATCGCCACCAACGCAACTATTACTACCAAGAAAGAAAGTTCGGGTTTTTACAGTGTGGCTGAAAATTATTTTCAAGAAATTTTATGTTGGAAGCCAAAATTCTTACCAACAATTCAATCAGTCAACTTTTTACACAACCTCACACTCATCAGCACATTTTCTGCAGCAGTCGGCCGTCTCTCTGCAATGTTCATCATCATGTTTATCACATTCATCTGCACATTCATCGCACATAATTGCACAAAGCTTACTTATTTCTTTTATATGCATACTTCCTAAACTCATTAACTCAGCAGTAGCATAACAAATGGCTGCACATTCCATATTTAATTGGACACAATCTGCACGCATATTTGAATTTTCATTGTGTGCACATGCAGATGCGCAATGGTTACAGATTGCTGCGCAACGAAGGCAGGCCTCTATACAAACTTTATATTGATGATAAGCTGTCATAAAATGAAATTTAAAATACAGTTTCAAATTTCAAGCCACTAAGTGTTGATGGCTATTTATCTTTGTAAAAACCAAATCTAAATTTTATTTAGAAAAAATATTTAAGATAAATTTTATGGCTGAAGATTTAAATATTATTACAGGAACCAAGCAGGACCAATATGAAACTTTGTTACCTCAAATAATTGCATTAATAGAAGGCGAAACAGATGTAACGGCTAACCTTGCAAATATTGCCGCTGCATTAAAAGAGCAGTTTAAATGGCTATGGGTGGGCTTTTACATTGTCAAAAATGATGAACTTGTGCTAGGGCCTTTTCAGGGACCGGTGGCCTGTACCCGAATAAAAAAAGGGAGAGGTGTTTGTGGAACTGCATGGGCAAATGCCGCAACCTTAATTGTAGATGATGTTGAAAAATTTCCCGGGCATATTGCATGCAGCAGTCTATCAAAATCAGAAATTGTGGTACCGATAATTATTAATAATACCGTTGTGGCTATACTTGATGCAGACAGTGAAAGTTTAAATAATTATGATGATACAGACAGGGAATATTTAGAAAAATTGTTGGAAGTCGTTAGAGTTTAAAAAAAGTAATGCCGAAGATAGAAATCTCCGGCCTTGCTTACCTCTGAAACCACAAAAAGCGTTTAAATATTTTGTATAATTATATAATTTACTATTAATTAATTTGTAAGTTTTTACCGGAAAATGGAAAGGATGATTTTTTATAGGATGGTAACAGGAAAACTGAAAATCCATGCTGAATTGCAAAATAAAAGTATTTTTCTGAAAATACAATACATAATAATAAATATATTTTAACAGAGAAATTTTTTTGTAATTATCACTTATTAAGTTCTAGATCCGCAAGTTCATATACTTTTCTGTGTTTACGGTTATACCACCATTTTGGGGCGGTTTTTTTCATAAAAGTGTCAATTCCCCTCATTCCAAAAAGTTTCCATAAACCACCAAGTTTACCTCCCAAATCACTTTGCATAGCCCTTAAACTCATTGCAAAGCCAGATTCGATATACTCCATATGGTGCCAAAAGCCTGCAGGCATATACAAAGTATCACCGTGTTCTAAAATAACTTCGTACCCATTGGCCTTTTTTACGGCCGGAAAATTTTCATAGTCAAAAGATTTATTGTAGCCGGCATAATTTGCCATACTAAGTACTTCCCATGGTTTGCGGTAAAGTTTATGCTGTTCCCCGTGAGGAAAAAGAAGTACTCTTTTTTTTCCAGAAAACTGTGTGTGCAAAATATGGCTCATGTCAATATCAAAATGCATGTGGGTAACAGAACCTTGACCCCCTACAAATAACATGGGGTATTTTTTTACAAACCCTTTCATAAGCTCATCGGGCCATGTAAAATCTTTTACAATTTGAGGAGCGTGCTGAAAAATATTAAACAAAAATATTCTTAAATCCAAAGGACCGGCTTTTACTTTTTTTAAATAATCGCCAAATTTCATATACGCATCAGCAGTATTAATAGGAGTGTAAGAATCGCTTTTAACATTGTTGTAAACGCCAACTTCACTTTCGCCGACTGTATCTATAAAATAATCCCAGTTCCATTTATTGTATGCAGGCCAGTTTTTTGCCAGATCTTTAATAATTAAAGGTTTGCCGGTGTTGTAATATAATTTTTTAAAGTCTTCAGACGAAATGGAGTCTACAACGTCAACAGATTTAAGCTGCATAATTAAGATTTTAATAATTTACAAAAATAATAATAATATATAACAGTGTTGCAACAGCATTTATGAGCAAAAATATAGTAGAGCAAAAAATCACCACCGTAATTTGATTGACTTTTTTGATTGTATAAAATTATGATTTGGTTTATCTGTAGGGTTTTTTGGAAATGAAAATCGTTTGTTTATTTTTTTATGTTTTTTTCTGCTGTTATTATAGAACCGTCTGGTTTAGAGGCTTTTTTTAATTTTAAATTTAGCAAGTACAACCAAAAATGCAATTACTAAATGCCTTTAAAATTGTTGGCAATAAAGTTTAATATTATAAGTAGTAGGATTTAAATATCTACAGACGGGGATTGCTGATAGAAGTTTAAAAACAAAGAAAAATAACTCTACAATTTTACTTACGGTAAAATATTAAAACTTTTTCTGTGGTATTTGCAAAGTCCGTTTTCTTGTATTGCTTTCCTGTGTGTTAGTGTGCCGTAGCCTTTGTTTTTATCCCAGGCATAATAATTATACTCAGCATGAATTGTTATCATATAATCATCTCTGTAAGTTTTGGCAAGTATACTTGCTGCTGCTATTGAAGCAAAAATGCTGTCGCCTTTTACAATACAGCTGTGCTTTATATTTTTATAAGGTAAAAAACGGTTGCCATCTATAAGCAGTTGAACGGGCTCTTTCTCTAAATTATTAAGGGCTAAATGCATGGCTTTGTAGGAAGCCTGTAAAATATTAATTTGGTCTATTTCAATATTACATACCTGGCCTACTGCAAAGGCTACACTTTCTTTTTCAATAATGGGTCTAAGTTGTTCTCTTTGTTTTGCTGATAAAAGTTTACTGTCATTTAATAGGGGATGAAAAAAATCTTTGGGCAAAATTACGGCAGCAGCAAATACCGGCCCTGCATAACAGCCACGACCGGCTTCATCAACACCGGCTTCTGTTTTAGTTTTAAATAAAAATGATCTTAACATGTGTGTTGCAAATATCCTTCAATCATTCCAAAATTAGCAAACTGCTTTTCGTAATTTTGCAACAATAATTAATTTTATGACTGCTGCTAAAAAATGGGTATTTGCCACTTTTGTACTTACGTTTCTTGTAATTATTGCCGGGGGTATTGTGCGTACTACACAGAGCGGAATGGGTTGCCCCGATTGGCCAAAATGTTTCGGTTTATGGATTCCACCAACAAATGCCTCACAGTTACCGGCAGATTTTGAAAAGTTTTTAAAGGCACAGGATATAGACCACAGCTTTAATGTTTACCATACCTGGATAGAATATATTAATAGATTGCTCGGTGCGTTATTAGGCGTGTTTGCGGTTATACAATTTGCTCTTTTATTTTTTAAAAGAAATATAAACAGACCTGCATTCAATTTGTCAATTGCATTTTTAGTAGGGGTAATTTTAACAGGATTATTTGGGGCTATTGTGGTAAAATTAAATCTTGCACATGTAAGTATTTCTGTTCATTTATTTTTTGCAATTGTATTGGCACAAATACAGCTTGCTTTACTGATGAGCACAACAGGAAAACTATTTAAGAAAACAACAGGCACAAAAATGAGAAAAGCTATTTTGTTTTTGTTGATTATAATTTTTGCACAAAGTGTATTAGGTACAATGGTTCGCATGTATATTGATGATGTTTCGTCAGCATTACATTTTGAACAAAGAGAAGCATGGCTTGCAAAAACACCTTTGGCCTTTTTAATTCACCGATCGTTTTCGTGGGTAGTACTGGGTGCTGTTTTTTACGCTAACTGGTATTGCAGAAAAGTACCTGTACTTACAAGACCACTAAAAAAACTCACCGGCATTATTTTATTAAGTGTTGTAACCGGTGTAGTATTGTATTATTTAGATGTGCCGGCAGCTGCACAACCGCTCCATTTATTTTTAGCATCAATGGCTATTACACAAACAATGTTTATACTCCTCTACACAAAAAATACAACTGATTTAATGAAGCCACAGGTTTTATAAAAGTAAAATTTGTAAAAAGACGTAGAATAAATCAAGTAGTTTTAAAAAACTTTAACCCTGTTAAAGTGATTAAGGCTGTAAAAGCAAGAATGCTCTTTCAATGATTTCCACATCAAAAGAGGTTGCTGTTTCCATGGGTTCTCCATCAATGTGAAAAGGTGCATTGTCTAAGTTTTTAATATGCAACTTTTTTGTTTGAAAATAAAGAATTGTTTTATCTGTATTGTAACTTGATGCAATTTTTCCACTGCTTATCTGTTTCAATAATTTAAATACAAGCCTAAACTTTCCTGATTTTTGTACAATTACAATATCCAGCAAACCATCGCTCAGGCTTGCTTTTGGAGCAATAATAATACTGTTGCCAAACTGGTTGCTGTTGGCAATGCTTAAAAAAAATGCATTGGTATTAAATGTATTACCGTTAGCAGAAACTTCAAAGTGAAAAGACTTTGCTTTAAAAAAATTCTTTAAAGTCTGTTTGATGTAAGTTAATGGGCCACGTGTTGCCTGCCTTGCAAAATCATGCGAAACCTGCGCATCAAAACCGAGCCCACACAAATGGCAACTGTAATTTTTATTAATGGTCATTGCATCTACAAAACTTGCATTTCCCTTTAAAATTACATCCAATGCTTTTTTGTAATCTTTTGGTATACCTGCAGTAAAAGCCATACCATTGCCCGATCCTAAGGGAATAATGCCAACCCTAACCTCGGTATTTACTAAGTGAGAAGTAATTTGATTTACAGAACCATCGCCGCCACAAATAATGATATCCGTAATTTTTTTAGATGTAATTTTTTCTTTTAAATATGAATATTTTCCCTGTTCTTTTGTAGGTAAAATTTTAAACTGATGTTGAAGTGATGTAAGCTTTTCTTCTATGTAAGAATAAATATCTTTTTTATTTTTTGTACCCGAAATTGGATTAATAAAGACTAAAAAATTTCTTTGTGGCAAAATTTATTTAAAATTATTTATAATTAATATTTTCAAATTATTATAATGTTCCCAAAAAAGGCGGGATGGAAAGCGTGTTCATTAATATCAAGGGGTTTAACAAGCTCACGCTTTTATTAATATTAAAATTAAACCCAGTTGTTTGTAATGGACTTTAAAAATACAACACACATCAACATCACAAATAAAATTGCCTTTTAAAACTTACCATTTCATTAATGCGCTGCCCCATGTAAAACCGCTGCCAAATGCAGCAAGGCAAATCAGATCTCCTTCTTTTATTTTTTCTGCTTCCCAGGCTTCGCACAAGGCAATAGGGATAGATGCTGCAGTGGTGTTACCGTATTTTTCAATGTTGTTAAATACCTGATCATCTCTAAGTTGTAATTTTTGCTGCACATATTGTGCAATACGAAGATTAGCCTGGTGAGGTATAAGTAAATTAATATCTGTTGTTTTTAAATTATTTTTTTCCAAGGCTTCCACAATTACTTCCGGGAATTTTACAATTGCTTTTTTAAAAACCGCAGGCCCATCCATGATGGGAAAATTTTGTCCATTTTCCAGCATTGCGTGGCTCATAAACATTTCACCTCTTGGTGCATCAACATAATCTGCTAACTTTTCTTTTAACCAATGGTTGGCATGTGTACCGGGGTTTGGCATAGCCAATATTTCTGCGCTTTCGCCATCGCTGTGTAAGTGTGTGCTTAAAATGCCGGGTGCTTCTGTTGGTTGCAAAACCACTGCACCTGCACCATCTCCAAATATTACAGAGATGTTTCTGCCTCTTGTAGTAAAGTCTAAACCGAAAGAATGTTTCTCACTTGCAACCAATAAAATATTTTTATACATACCCGTTTTTATAAACTGGTCTGCTACCGAAAGTGCATAAATAAAACCGCTGCACTGGTTACGAATATCCAATGCGCCAATCTCTTTCATCTTCATGGCACGCTGAACCAATACGCCACAACCGGGAAAATAATAGTCAGGGCTGAGCGTTGCAAAAATGATAAAATCAACATCCTGTGCGGTAATACCTGCACGCTGTAATGCAATCTCAGCGGCCTTTACGCCCATTGTGGTGGTGGTTTCTTCTGTACGGTGTGCATACCTTCGTTCCTGTATACCTGTGCGTTCCTGTATCCACTCATCGCTGGTTTCTATGTATGCACTAAGATCTTTATTGGTAACTATATTTTCAGGAACATACATTCCAATCCCTGCAATTTTTGTATTAAACATGCAATCTGTTTTAGCTTTGCAAATTACATTAATTGTGTTGGATATGAAACGGTTTCAAATGAAACCAACATTTATTTCACGGTATCTTTTTGCGGGGCATTTAATGAACTCCACAACATATCTTTTAACTGTAAAAGATTATATCCTGTTATAGATGAGAAGAAGATAGAAGTAATATTTTGCGGTAATTCTTTTTTAATAGCTTCCCGCAATTCTTCATCCAGCATATCTGCTTTGCTGATGGCAATCACAAAATCTTTTTGCAGCATTTCAGGATTATATTGTTCCAGCTCACTTCTTAAAATTTCAAATTCTTTTTTATGATCGGCACTATCTGCAGGTATTACAAAAAGCAAAATAGAGTTTCTTTCAATGTGGCGCAGAAAACGGTGACCAAGTCCTTTGCCTTCTGCTGCACCTTCAATAATACCGGGTAAATCGGCAATACAAAAACTTTTTCCATCTCTATATTCTACCATACCAAGTTGTGGTACCAATGTAGTAAAAGCGTAATCTGCAATTTTGGGTTTGGCAGCTGTAACTACAGAAAGCAATGTAGATTTTCCTGCATTAGGAAAACCAACCAAACCTACGTCAGCCAATACTTTCAGCTCAAGGGTTCTAATACCTTCAGCACCATCTTCGCCTGGTTGTGCATATTCAGGGGCCTGGTTGGTAGAAGTTTTAAAATTACTGTTACCCAATCCGCCACGTCCGCCCTTCATTAAAATTACCTCTTCGCCATCCAGTAAAATTTCAGCAACTTTTTCACCGGTTTCAGGGTCTCTTGCTATTGTACCAAGCGGTACTTCTATAATAATATCCTTGCCGGCTTTGCCACTTCTTTGTCCACCTTCTCCATTACCACCGTCGTCTGCCAATACATTTTTAAAATAACGAAGGTGTAGCAATGTCCATAATTGTGTATTTCCTTTTAAAATTATATGCGCACCACGACCACCATCGCCACCATCAGGACCACCTTCTGCAGTAAGTTTATTCCGTAAAAAGTGTTTACTGCCTGCACCACCATGACCACTGTGGCAAAAAATATTTATCTGGTC
>JAYTCO010000034.1:0-13923 GCA_043736415.1 Ferruginibacter sp.
GATTTTAAGCCCATTATTCAAAAATTAAAAAAGGAACATCCCAAAGCCGCACATTTTTGTTTTGCTTATAAGATAGGAATAGATGGAAATAAATTTAGATCAAGCGATGATGGAGAACCATCCGGCAGTGCAGGAAAACCAATTTTGGGTCAAATTGAAAGCAAGGGATTAACAGATGTAGTTGTTGTAGTAGTTAGATATTTTGGAGGTTCATTATTAGGTGTTCCCGGATTAATACATGCTTATAAATCTACTGCCGCAATGGCATTACAGGTAATTCCAACCATAAGAAAACCTTTGCTGTTTAATATTAAATTACAGTTTGACTATACTAATATGAATGAAATTTCTACAATTATCAAACAATATAATTGCCAAATTATTCATCAGGAAAATTTAATGTTTTCAACTTATTCAATTGGAGTACCTGTTGAGATCAAAGAAGAAGTACTGTTTAAGTTCAAACAACTTCGGAATGTTGAGATATCCTAAACCTGTTGATAAACTAATATTGCTTAAATTTATAAACGTTATAATACGCAGATAATTTTTAATGTCGGTTGTTATTAAAAAGGCTTTGCAAGTTTATTTTTTTTATAAAAAAATCTATATGTCAACTGAAAAAAAATACAAATCGTTTAAAGCTTTTTACCCCTACTATTTAAAGGAGCACGCCGATTACAAAAACAGGCAGTTACATTTTATTGGAACCCTATTATTGATATCGTTTTTAATTGCAGGTATCATTACCGGCAAATGGATATTGTTTGCACTTATCCCTCTTACAGGGTATGGTTTTGCGTGGGTCGGTCATTTTTTTATTGAAAAAAACAGGCCTGCTACTTTTACTTATCCGTTTTATAGTCTTGCGGGCGATTTTGTTATGTTTTGGGATATACTAACCGGGCAAATAAATAAAAAAATAAGTGTTAAAGACGATCAACCTTATGAACCTTAACAAGCAATTATCGTTAGATAAATGGTTTTAAAAAATATATAAAAACGCCTCCCAAATTATAAAAGGAGGCATTGTATTTTAAAGAGTATGAATGCTGAAGAAATAAGAAGTTACGTATTGGAAAAAAATGATTTCACCGAAAGTTTTCCTTTTGGAAATAATGTTTTAGTTTTTAAAACAAAGGGAAAAATATTTTTACTTCTTTCATTAGACGAAGCAGCTGTTAGCTTCAACGTAAAATGTGACCCCGAAAAGGCAATGGAACTGAGAGATGAATATCCTGATGTAATAACACCGGGGTATCACATGAATAAAAAGCATTGGAATACAATTTATCCTTTATTAATAAAAAAAAGTTTGGTACTAGAAATGATAGATGACAGTTACAATCTTGTATCGCAAAAGATAAAAAAATAAAATGAAAAATAGTGTTTCAATTATATTGGTGTTGCTTGTGTCTATAGCTTTTTATTTTTTAGGAAAGAAAAACGGTGCATCCAATACTAAAATTTCTTTGGTTGAAAACGTGGAAATGATAAAGCAAATTGCTGAACTTGGTGCACTTGATGTGACCGGAAATGTAAAATTAAAAATAAGTAACAAGGAGGACAATGATGGAACTCTGGCAAAGTTTAAAAACTACTTTTCTGAAAATACGCTGCTCGTTACATTGCCATACGAAGCAAAATTTGGAGTGGATATGAGCAACCAAAAATTAAACATAAATACAAAAGCTTCTACGGTTGTTATAACATTACCACATTGTAAATTATTGAGCCTACAACTGAAAATGGATAGAATGGAAACGATGAGCCAAACGGGACTTTTTATGAGTGCAACCATGGATGACTTAGTAAAAGCTCAAAAAAAATTATATGCTCAAGCCCTTGTAAACATTGAACAGAATCCTCAGTACATTAAAATGGCTGAAAAACATATCACCGAAATATTGAGCAATTATTATAAACCGTTAGGTTATTCAGTAAGCTGCATATTTGAAAATAATTCCATTCTAAATAATTTAAAATAGTTTGGGCACAACCGTAAATTACAAACTCGATAATTTGTAATAGCCCATATTTAAAATATCTTCAGGTAAACTAGTTTCACTTTTGACAATTGAAACAGAGAAATTCATTTTGTCTTCCGGAGTAAGAATATCTTTTATTTCAAAAATATCATCTACATCAACTCCGAATTTATCATCGATGTGTGAAACGGCAAGTTTACCAAAACCTGTATTCTTATAGAAAGTAGTTTTTTTAGCAGCGGCAATAGCTTCACTTTTATTTTTGGAAACGGTCAAAATTTTATAATGAAATTCTTCGAATTCATTTTCTCTATAACCTCCAAGGTTTATGAAGAAGAGTTTATTTTCTTCTGTTTCAACAGAAGTTTTTTCAGTTATGTTTATTTGGTAACCGTCAACATTGTTTACGATTCTCCATGCATCTATGTGGATATTGCCTGATGATTTCCAAAAAGTTTTTATACCTGGTATTAAATCTTTTAAAGACTTAGCAATACCAAAATAAATATCATGTTGCTCTGTGTTTCTCCCTGTAGGTCTACAGCCTAGTAGCAGCATGAACAATTTATATTCTTCCATATTTATTTGCTGAAACTTTTACTTACAATTAAATCTTTGCTACCTGCTGTGTATGCATAGAAACCTTCTCCTGATTTTGTACCGAGTTTGCCGGCCATTACCATATTTACCAAAAGTGGACAAGGCGCATATTTTGGATTGCCAAAACCATCATGCAATACTTTTAAAATAGAAATACAGGTATCTAAACCAATAAAATCAGCCAGTTGTAAAGGTCCCATAGGATGGGCCATACCAAGTTTCATTACTGTGTCAATTTCTTCTACGCCGGCAACTCCTTCAAACAAAGTTGTAATGGCTTCATTAATCATTGGCATTAAAATTCTGTTTGCTACAAACCCTGGATAATCATTTACAACACAAGGCGTTTTTCCAAGAACTTTACTTAGATCTACAATTGCAGCACTTACTTCTTTTGTGGTAGCATAACCATTTATGATTTCTACGAGCTTCATTACCGGTACCGGATTCATAAAATGCATCCCAATTACTGACTCCGGTCTTTTTGTAGCTGCAGCTATTTTGGTTATAGATATTGAAGAGGTGTTGCTTGCTAAAATACAACCTGCGGGAGCAGCTTCATCTATAGCTTTAAATATTTTTAATTTTAATTCTATATTTTCTGTGGCAGCTTCAACTACTAACTGTGCATCTTTAACGCCAACTGCTAAGTCAGTTTTGGAAGTTATATTATCAAGTGCACTTTTTTTATCTCCTTCAGTTATGGTGCCTTTGGTAATTTGTCTGTCAAAGTTTTTACCAATTGTTGCTACCGCTTTTTCTAATTGAGCAGCGCTTACATCTATTAAGGTTACCTTAAAACCTGCTTGTGCAAATACATGGGCGATGCCGTTTCCCATTTGTCCGGCACCTATTACGCTTACATTTTTAATCATAAATTAATTTTTATTTTTAACAGATTGAAAAGATTTACACAGATTTTATTTATAGCGTAATTAAAGATGAAAAATGATGAAATGATGAAATGTGCGACGCCACTAAAGATGCACAAAGCTGTGTTTTAGCAGGGTTAAAAAGCACTGCTTTTTGACCAAAATTCGAACAGATTATTTAAAAGCATTTAACCCCGTAACATCCATGCCTGTTATTAATAAATGAATATCATGCGTGCCCTCGTAAGTGATTACGCTTTCTAAATTCATCATGTGGCGCATAATTGGATATTCTCCCGTAATGCCCATGCCGCCAAGCATCTGGCGTGCGTCTCTACAAATATTTGTTGCAACTTCGCAGGCATTTCTTTTTGCCATACTAACCTGTGCCGGTGTTACTTTTCCTTCGTTCATTAAAGTTCCCAATCTCCAGTTTAATAATTGAGCTTTGGTTATTTCAGTAACCATTTCGGCAAGCTTTTTTTGTTGTAACTGAAAGCCTCCTATTGGTCTGCCAAACTGGACTCTTTCTTTGCTGTATTCTAATGCAATGTGATAGCAATCCATTGCTGCACCAATTGCTCCCCAGGCAATACCATAACGTGCTTTGGTTAGACAACCCAAAGGACCCTTCAACCCTTTTACATTTGGTAAAATATTTTCTTTTGGAACGATAACATTGTCAAAAACAAGCTCTCCTGTTGCACTTGCACGAAGGCTCCATTTGTTGTGTGTTGTTGGTGTACTAAAACCTTTCATTTGGCGCTCAACTATAATACCTCTAATATCTCCGGCTTCATCTTTTGCCCACACAACTGCAATCTCGGAAAACGGCGCATTGCTGATCCACATTTTTGCGCCATTAAGAGTAACTGTGTCATCGCCATTATCTTTAAAATTTGTAAGCATTCCTGCAGGGTCGCTGCCATGGTCGGGTTCTGTTAAACCAAAGCAACCAAGCCATTCTCCACTCGCAAGTTTTGGTAAATATTTGTTGCGCTGCGCTTCGTTGCCGTATTGATAAATGGGAAACATAACAAGGCTTCCCTGCACGCTTGCAGTACTTCGTACACCACTATCTCCACGCTCTAATTCCTGCATCATTATACCATAAGAAATATAATCAAGTCCACCGCCACCGTACTGCTCAGGAACAGTAGGACCGAAGCAACCAAGGTCACCCAATTGCTTTATAATTTGTGTTGGAAATTCTGCCCGCTGTGCATAATCTTCAATTATAGGAGAAATTTCTTTCTTCACATAACTGCGAACACTTTCTCTTATGAGTTTATGTTCTTCTGTTAATAAATCATCTACATTAAAATAATCGGGAGATTGAAAATTGTCTGTTTTTGCAGCCATTTATTTGTATTTTTCTTTTTGTATTTCTTAAGCCTTTACACAAAGCTTTTTGCCCTGCAAATATAGCAAGTAAAGCTGTATGTGTATAACGGAATTGGGTATAAAAATTGCAAATGATTATCAATTTAAAGGCCGCTTTACGATGTTATTTAGTTAAGGGAAAAGTTGTGAAGTTGGGCTTGTTGAAACCGATTTTTAAAATAATTATTACAGCACCGACTTTAACAAACCGAGCCAGACCACGCCAAAACAAATGATATTAAGTTACACGATATAAAAAGAAAACGTTAGCTAAATGCTGCATCATAGCCCGAAGGAAAGTCTTGATGTGGAAAAACTAAAACCGGCTATAAACTATTATTTTTAGGTGCAAAAAACTATGCCCTCAGTTCAATTAATTTATTCTCGTAAGCGTATTTAATAAGGCTAATTAAGCCGGAAGTCTGGGTTTTTCTATAAATATTTTTTCGGTGAGTTTCTACTGTTCGTTCACTGATAAAAAGCTTTTCAGCGATTTGTTTATTACAGTATTCTTTTTCAATTAATCTGATAATTTCTATTCCTCTTAATGTGAGGTGAACTTCATCCGATGATTTCTTTCTTTCTGAATCTTTTATCATTTCTTCCAAAACTTCTCCACTAAAATAAACGCCGCCATTTGCAATTTTTTCCAGTGCAGTAATAAGTTCCTGCTTACCAATATTTTTAAAACCTAACCGGAAATATCGCTGTCATCAATCATTTGATTTATTAGATCACCTTGTCCACTCATGGAAAGGGCAAGAATTTTTATGTGTGGAAAATTTATTTTCACCATTTTGGCGAGCTGTGCTCCATTCATTATCGGCATCATAATATCTGTAATTAAAATATCTACTTTAGCAGACATTAAGAGCTCCTCCATTTTTTCAGGATGAGTGCTTTCTATATTTACAGTAAAGTTTGGTTGGCCCTGCAATAAAGACTTTAAACCATCAATAACTATCTGGTGGTCATCTACAATGGCAAGGCAAATTTTTTGCTTCATACAACTTCTTCACTATAAATATATTGATATATATGCTCAGATTAAATTAAATAATTATTGATATGAAGAATTTTTTGCAGGATTATAATGTTTTCAAAACATCTGACATTGTAAAAACCCCTTTTTTACCGAAAATAAATTCGGCTGCTATAACAGCGCCTGCTGCAAAACCTTTTCTGCTGTGCGCAGTATGAATTATTTCAATGTCATCAATTTCAGAAGTGTATTTTACATGATGAGTGCCCGGTGCAGGATCAATTCTTTTACTTGTAATATTAATTTCTTCGGCTGTTGGAACAGAGTTAAGTACCCAATTATCTATATCGTCTCTTTTGTCTATTATTTGTTGTGCAAGGCTAATGGCAGTTCCGCTTGGTGCATCTTTTTTTTGGGTATGGTGTATCTCTTCTATTGCTACGGTATATTCTTTTTGATGGCTCATTAATTGAGCAAGTTTTTTGTTTAATTCAAAAAAAATATTTACACCAATACTGAAGTTGCTTGAAAATAAAAGTGAGCCGTTTTTATCTTTACAATATTGTATTATTTCTGCCTGTTTTGCTACCCATCCTGTTGAACCGCAAACTACAGGTATGCCCGCATCTATACAGCTTTTCATATTTTCTATAGCACTTTCAGGGTTTGTAAATTCTATGGCCACATCACATTGCTCAAGATTAGTAGTGTTTAAATCAGCAAGGTTTTCATCATTTATTTTTAAGATAATTTCATGTCCTTTACTTAGGGCAATTTCTTCTATGGCCTTACCCATTTTGCCGTAACCAATTAGTGCTATTTTCATGCGGCTAAGATATGGAATGTTGGCTGGAGCCGATTAAATTGAAGAAGTGGGGTTGCAAAAAACTATTTTCTTTTGCGGATGTTTAATACAATACTCACACCATTTGTATTTGCAAGCGGGCTGTATCCACCCTTAAGTTGCAGACTTAAATCATCGCTTACATCAAAAGTTTTAAGGTTAGCATCTACGGCTGCATCTGCAACATTTAATCCCCAAAAAATTATAAAAAACAAAACGGAGTAATCTACATTTTGTCTTACTGCGTTTCTAAAAACCCTTATTTTGTCAGGCTGCATTCTTACGCTGTAATAAGGTTCTACTATTAGATTATCGTTGGAAGGATCTCCATCTGTTGCTAAATTAAAAGCACTTTTAGCTTCTTTGTATTGTTTTAAATTTTTTGTAAATAAATAGACCGGAATACCAATACCTGCATATACGAGAGGAATTTTCCAGTATTTTTTATTTGTATACTGTCCCCAACCCGGTAATATTGCTGAGCGGCGTATAGCAATGCCGGGATTGTATTTTTTTACAGAACTATCTTTAATTGATTTACCGTTTTTTGAATAAATAAATTTTCCTGATGTATCAACAACAAGTTTTTGCTGAGCATTCACAAAAATATTTTGTAAAAGAAAAATAATAATTAATAAAACAATATTTTTTGTTTGCATCAACTAACATTAATATTTAGCTTTTCCAACAGACCATTTAATTCTTCTAAGGAATAATAGTCAAATGTAATACTGCCATTCCCTTTGTTGCTATGTAACAGTTTTACTTTGGTGCTAAATGTTGAAGCTAAATTATCTTCAATTTTTTTAAATGCAGGAGACAACAAAGGTTTTACAGAAGTTTTAACAGCACCATCTCCGGTGTACATTCTTCTTACAAGATCTTCTGTTTGTCGCACAGATAATTCCTTGTTTTTTATCTCAGAGAAAATGAACAGTTGCTTATCTATCATATCCACATTAATAAGCGCTCTTGCATGGCCCATACTGATAACGCCATTTCTAACAGCCACCTGAATATCGGGCGGCAGTTTTAGCAATCGGATATAATTGGTAACTGTACTTCTCTCTTTGCCCATACGCTCTGCAACCTTTTCCTGCGTATAATCCAAATCTTCCATTAAACGCTTGTAAGAGAGTGCTATTTCAATGGCATTCAGGTTTTCCCTCTGTAAATTTTCCAGCAATGCAAGTTCAAGTAACTGGTTTGCATTGGCTTCTCTCACATAAACAGGAACATCCTTTAATCCTGCAATTTTTGAAGCTCTAAACCGTCTTTCCCCGGCTATTAATCTGTATTTTCCATTGCCTATAGAAGAAACGGTTAAAGGTTGGATGATGTTGTGCAATTTGATGGATGCGGCTAATTCACTTAGGCTGGTTTCATCAAAATCTTTGCGGGGCTGGTTAGGGTTTACTTCTATTAGCTCAAGTGAAACCCTTTGTACGCCTACAGTTTTTTCGGCAATATCTGTTTTTAAGGAGCACAGTATTTTTTAAATCTATATCTATATTTTGCAAAAGGCTTCTTATTCCTTTGCCCAATGCATCATTTTTTTTAGATAAACTCATGGGGTAAATTTGAAAATTTGAAAATGTGAAAATAGGAAAATTTGCAAAATGACAGCCTCATCTTTGTTATCAGTATTAAACTAATCTATTAATTTTCTGTCAAAGCATTTCCCTTTTTATAAATTTTTCATTTAGATTAATTCTAAGGGATTTGCATATTTGCCCATCTGCATATCGGCTAATTGATTACCCTTTCTTCCTTTGCAATCTTTGTCATATTATTCTTTTGAAGAATTTCTTTTGCCAAATTTAGATAGTTTACTGCGCCTTTGCTGTCTGCATCGTATAAAATAGCAGGTTTCCCAAAACTTGGGGCTTCACTTAGTTTTGTATTTCGGTGGATAATACTGCTGAAAACCATGTCTTCAAAATGGCGACGAACCTCACTTACAACCTGGTTGCACAACCGTAATCTGCTATCGTACATCGTCATTAAAATTCCCTCAATTTGCAATTCGGTATTTAACCTGTTCTGTACAATTTTTACCGTGTTTAATAATTTGCCCAACCCTTCCAATGCAAAGAACTCCGTTTGCACAGGCACTACTACACTGTCTGCAGCAACCAAAGCATTTACAGTAATTAAACCCAAGGAAGGAGAACAGTCAATCACTATAAAATCATAATCATCTCGAATAGACTCTAACGTTTTTTTTAAAATTCCTTCTCTGTTAGGGTAATTTATCATTTCAATTTCTGCACCTACCAAATCAATATGAGATGGAATCAGATCTAAATACGACATTTCAGTTTTTAAAATCACCTCACTTGCGGTGGCTTCGTTCACCATACAATCGTATAGGCTTTTGGTAACATTTTGCAAATCAAACCCTACACCAGTTGTACTGTTTGCCTGCGGATCTGCATCTACAAGCAAAGTTTTATACTCCAATATTGCAAAACTGGCTGCTAAATTTATTGCAGTAGTGGTTTTGCCTACACCACCTTTTTGGTTTGCTATTCCTATAATTCTTGCCATTGCGTAATGCGCTATTTATTTGTGAGTTTTGCAAAAAATCCAGAGAAGTTGGTCTTATGAGGATATTTTTGCAAACTTCGACAATTTTATGCAATAAGCAGATTGAATTGTTTTAGTACATAACACCCAATAAACTTCGGTGGGTTTAATAAAATCGAACGAACTAATAAAATAAAAATTTAAATAAATAGAATGATTACAATTATTGCAGGCACTAACAGAAAAGAAAGCAACACAAAAAAAATAGCTGAAGCTTACCAAAAAACCTTGTCAGAAAAAAATGTTACCGGTAAAATATTGGGTCTTGACGTTTTTAATGTAAACGAAAGAAACGAAGCGTTTGTAGCAATGGAAAATGAATTTCTTCTTCACGCAGAAAAAATAATTATCGTTTTGCCTGAATACAACGGGTCGTTTCCCGGAATTTTAAAATTAATGATAGATAATACAGATGTAAAAAATGTTTGGCCTAATAAAAAAATTTTATTGACAGGTGTCAGCACCGGTCGTGCAGGTAACCTGAGAGGGATGGAACATTTAACCGGTGTGTTATTATATTTAAAAGCTTATGTACACCACAACAGACTTCCTTTAAGCATTGTGCATACTCTTTTAAATGGTGATGGAATGCTAACTGATGAGGCAACCGTTAATTCTATAAACATTCAGGTTGATGAGTTTTTAATATTTTAAATTCTAACTATAATTTATGCGATCTCCTATTGGCGTAATAGTTTTTATAACTATGATGATTTTGTTGGATACTTATTTTTTTCAGGCCGTTAAAAATGTAGCTCAAAATTTATCACCCAAAACTAAAACCGTCATTTATACTGTCTACTGGTCATTAACAATTTTGGCTGTTCTGGGCTTTTTACTTTTTGTATACACAGAACAAAATTTTTTAGGCAAAAAAATAAGAACATATTTGTTTGCTATGATCATAGGTTTGTTTCTGGCAAAAATTACAGGACTGGTGTTTTTTTTGGTTGATGATTTTCGCAGAGGAATACAGTGGCTATCAGGAAAATTATTTTTTAATAATACTGATATGGATGGCATGAGTGGCGATGGTATTACGAGATCTACTTTCTTAAGCTGGATAGGCATTGCTGCAGGTACTACGCTTTTTGGAAGTTTGCTGTATGGTTTTACAAACCAATATAAATACCAGATAAAGAGAGTGAAACTTGCCTTTGATAATTTACCTGCATCTTTCAAAGGTTTAAAAATTATACATATCAGTGATATACACTGCGGCAGTTTTATGGATAAAAATGCCGTAGCTCATGGCATTGAAATGATCATGAAAGAAAATGCTGATCTTATTTTATTTACTGGTGATCTTGTAAATGACAAGGCTACAGAAATGGAAAATTATGTGGATGTATTCAGCCAATTAAAAGCACCATTGGGCGTTTTTTCAACTTTAGGGAATCATGATTATGGCGATTATGTTCAATGGCCTATAAACGGTATTACAAAAGAGCAAAACCTGCTTAATTTACAAAAAGTACATGCAGATATGGGTTGGCGTTTATTAATGAATGAACATGTGGTGCTTAAAAAAAATGATGATGAAATTGCATTGTTAGGAATTGAAAACTGGAGTAGCAAAGCCCGCTTTCCAAAACATGGTCGTATGGATCTGGCACATGCCGGTACAGAAAAATATCCGTTTAAAATACTAATGAGCCACGATCCAAGCCATTGGGATGCGCAGGTTAAAACAGATTATGCAGATGTCGATTTAATGTTAAGTGGTCATACACACGGTATGCAGTTTGGTGTGGAGTTACCCGGTTTTAAATGGAGTCCTGTACAATATGTGTATCCACAATGGTCAGGTTTATACGAAAGTGATAAGCAAAAATTATATGTAAACCGTGGCTTTGGTTTTATAGGTTATCCGGGCAGGGTAGGGCAGTTGCCGGAGATAACAGTTATTAATTTTTTATAATTTTTTTCAATTTCGAAAACCGTTAATTTTAAAACTCCGTACTTTCGAATCCAATATCATAAGTAACTGTTCAAATAAAACTTTTTATCAAAATGTGGATAAAGTCTTTTATTTTTACAAACTGCTTTTTTCCTCCTATCCTATAAGGGCGTTATACCCTTTCACAAAAATCGTTGTTTTAGCAATCCTATAGAATTGCTGTGCATAGCACAGTCCGTATTTTTCAATCCTGTGATAATCCTCAAAAAGATCATTCACACATACAACGATTACAAAATGAACAAACATTTACTAGCATTTGCCAACAACACTGTGCTGTTACCCAAAACATTTCAAAATATTGTGAAGGCAACATTTGCAATATTTATTTTACTTATCTCAATCAATGTATCAGCGCAAACTGCTACTCCTAAACGTTACCTAGGAGGTGTAGATTTTGGAAGGCTACTAGATTATCACATGATTTTTACAAAGGGTAACGTAGACGCCAATTGGCAAGGTGCTACTAAAGGTTTTGCTGGTAATGTGGCGGTTAATGGAATTTCAGCAGCTGAAAGAACCTCGGGCACTGTTCCATATGCAGGTACTATTTACACCAATGCATCTACAAATGGTTCTTGGGAAGGAATTCTGACTTCAAATCCTTCTCAGTCTTTAGGGTCAATAAATGAGAGTAGTTTGATCACTGAACTCAATAATAGTTTAGAATCTGCTTTTAATCAAATAAATGCACTTACGGTTACTCCCGGTTACAGCTCTACAGCATCTTCTAGTTTAAATGGTTTAAATACACAAAATAATGTTGCTCAAACTTTTGTCATAAATATTACATCAGAATTTCAAATCTCTTCTAAAATTAATATTACCGGCGATGCAAATGATGTGTTCATTTTACGCTGGGATGATGATGCAAATTTTAGCAATGGCTATGGTGGTCAGGTAAAATTTCAAAGTGGTGGAGCAATCGTACCTCTTGGAAATTTAAAAGCATCAAATTTTATACATGTTGCAGGGAATATTAGCAGTAGTGGTGGCGGATCAAACCCTTTAGCTCCTTATCCTCAGGGTCCACGTGGTAATAATGGTACTGGTTCTCTAATTGATGGAGGTTCAGATTTTTACGGGGGTGGCTTTTTTACAGGCTATTGGTTAACAACCGGTGCGCCAACGCTTACTTCCCCAGGTGAGCAAACTTACGGGGAAACTTCTTCATTAAGTAATGCGATTTTTGTAGGAGGATTTTATACAAAAACAACAAAGTTTAGTTTAACATCAGGTACAAGTGGCGTCTATGTATCGCCAAGTTCGACTAGTCCCAATCCCACTCCCACTATCCCTGTTTCCTGTGATCCATCATCCTTAACTAATTCCAACGGCTATTATGGTGGTTTTGAAGCAGGGGGTACAAATGGCTCAAACAACTTTCTACCTGGGTCAGCTTCCACCGAATATTCTTATGGAAGTGGTCAAACTCAATATCAGATTTTAATGAATACTAATGGGCAAGCCGGCTATTTACCTTTGTTGCCTCATTCAGGTAATTATTTTCTCACTTCTCATACCTCAAGTTCTAATCCTCAATTAAAACTTTGGTATAAAACTTTAACTGTTGCCCCGGGACAAAAATTTCAAATTTGTGCCTGGATTGCCAATCTAAAAGTTAATCCAATAGGAGGTTTTCCGGTAAATATTGTAATAAATACAGGTACTACTTCAACTGTAATTGCTACAATGAGCGCTGTGTCAAATGTTTGGGAACAACTTTGCGGAACATATACAGTTCCTGCAGGTGTTACATCAATCGAAGTTGAAATTGAAGATCCAACACCAACTTTCAATGGAAGTAGTCATTTTTTAGCTTTGGATGACATTTGTATTACTGACCTAACTCCACGTACAAATCCGGATTTTAATACAACATTGGTAAATGTAGCGGTACCGGGTAATGTATCAACGAATGACGTTGTACCTGCGGGCACAACGTATGGTACACCGGTATTGGCGAGCAGCCCGACAGGCAGCATGCCAACGCTCACATTAAATGCGAATGGCACGTACAGTTTTACAACTGCAGTAGCAGGAGTATATGTGTACAACGTACCGGTATGTGTACCAGGTGCAACAACACCATGCCCTGTAACAGCCTTAACGATAACAGTAATAAATGGTAATGTAAATACGAATGCCCCGATAGCTAATGTAGATATAGCATCAACAAGCGTAAACACAGCGGTAGTATTAAATACATTAGCAAACGATGCAGCAGGTAATGTAAACAATGTATTAGTACCATCAACAGTAGCGATCGTAGTTGCACCATTAAACGGAACGACATCAATCAATGCAACAACAGGAGCAATTACATACACACCAAATGCAGGTTTTGTAGGCACAGATACCTTAACATACACAGTATGTGACAATCAGGTACCATCAAAATGTGCAACAGCCAAGCAGATCATTACTGTAAAAGCAGCAGGTTCAGCAAACACAACTACTGCCGCAGATGATTATAAAGTGACACCATTAAACACGGTAGCAACAGGCAATGTAAAAACCAATGATAGTGACGCAGAAGGGAATGTTCAAACTGTTACAGCACAGACAACAACGGTAGCAGGCAAAGGAACGTTGGTATTGAATGCGGACGGCAGTTATACATTTACACCTGTAACAGGGTTTACAGGACCTGTAGACTTTATCTATACAACATGTGACAACGGAACACCAAGTGCATGTGCAAC
>JAYTCO010000035.1:0-13848 GCA_043736415.1 Ferruginibacter sp.
GGCAAAAGTATTTGAACCCTATTACCAAATTACTAATCCAAAAAACAACACCCAAGGAATGGGACTTGGTCTGCCTATTGTTAAGAAAGTAATTGATGATCTAAATGGAAATATCAAAGTAATTAGCAATCCCAAAATTTCTTCAGGAACAGAAATGTTGATTACATTAAATCAATACACTTTAGTTAAAAATGAAACTATTATTTCAAAGGTGGTTCCCAAAACAGTTGCAATTACTAAAGAGGAATTAAAAATTGAGGAAGGGATTTTTGATGAAGAAAAGCAAACTATTCTTATTGTAGAAGATAATATAACGATGCTTAATTACCTTTTTAAAAAGCTTAGTGAAAAATATAATACCTATGCTGCCTTAAATGGAAATGATGCACTTAAAAAACTGAAGGAACTAAAAATATTACCGGATTTAATTATTACAGATATAATGATGGATAAGGTAGATGGGTATGATTTCGCAAAAATTATTTCAAAAAGCTCCTCCTATTCACACATCCCATTTATTTTTCTTTCTGCAAAGGCTGCCTTCACTGATAAATTACAGGGGTTAAAATTAGGTGCAATTGATTATGTCCCAAAACCCTTTTCAATTGCTGAATTACTTCAAAAAATTGATTCCATATTATTGTATTGGAAAACCCACTCAAATTGACCCCCTCCCGCCAAATGAAACTGACCCCCTTCGGCCATTTCAAACTGACCCCCTGATACCGGCTGAAACTGACCCCCTAAAAATGGTATAAAAAGTACGGTTGTTTTTGTAGGATAATAATCGGTTGTTTTAATCAAAACAAACGAGAGGTTATTATGTCCAACAAAACAATTGATATGTTTAAAATCAGACAAATATTGCGGCTTTATGCAGATGGGCGAGGCAGTAAATTTATAAGTAAGACAACTGGTACTGCACGTAATACCGTAAAGAAATACCTGTTGCAATTTGTAACGTTACGCCTTACTGTTGAGCTTATAGAAGCTATGAGTGATGGGCAGTTGGCCAAAGCTTTTTTAATTGAAAAGCCAAAAAAGGAAAATAGCAGGGCGGTGGATTTGGAAGCGTTGCTACCGGAACTGGTAACCAGGTTAAAGAAACGTGGTATAACCAAACAAATGGTGTATACCGATTATATCAGCAAACATCCCGAAGGATATAAACACTCTGCCTTTCTGGTACGCCTGAATACCTACATGGGTATGAGCAAACCTTCCATGCGTGTACCCCACAAAGTGGGCGATAAACTCTTTATTGATTTTACCGGAAAGCGTTTACAGATAGTAGATACAGCAACAGGCGAGGTACAGGATGTAGAAGTCTTTGTAGCTATCCTGGGTTGTAGCCAGCTCACTTATGTAACAGCAGTTGCCTCTCAAAAGAAAGATGATTTTATATTGGCCTGCGAGCGGGCACTGCACTTTTATGGAGGTGTACCCGAAGCCATTGTACCGGATAATTTAAAATCAGCGGTAAAAAAAGCTGGCCGGTATGAATCAGAACTCAATGATAGTTTTGCTGCATTTGCGGCTCATTACAATACGTATGTTTTTCCTGCAAGGGTTTATAAGCCTAAGGACAAAGCATTGGTAGAAGGGGCTGTAAAAATAATCTACACCAGCATCTTTACTAAAATAGATGAAAAGGTATACAGCAGTTTAGAAACGCTCAATGAAGACATTTTAATTTACCTGCTGGCCCACAACAGTACATTACTTACCGGATGTGACTATAGCAGGTTGCAACAGTTTGAGGCATTGGAAAAAAATGTTTTAAAACCGCTGAACAAATATCCCTACGACCCTATGACTACCAAAACGGCCACGGTTGGCAAAACAGGTTATGTGACTGTTGACTACCGCTACTACAGTATTCCTTATAAATTTATTGGTAAAAAAATCAAACTCATGTACAACCGTACAAAAGTAGAAGCCTTTAGCGAGCATGAATTAATTGCTGTTCACGTTCGCTATTTTGGTAAAGATAAATACATACAAAACGAAGACCACCTTGCATCCTGGCACAGGTACCCTACAGAATGGAATCCCGAAAAATTTATTGCCGATGCTGCATTGATTGGAGAAGCAGTGGTAGTGTACATCCAAAAAGTATTATCCAGAAACGAGTACCCCGAAAAAAATTACAGGGCTTGCCAGGGTATTATCAATTACAAAAAACGGGTGGGTGAAACAAGGCTCATCAACGCTTGCAGAAGAGCCGATAGTTTTAATGTATACAATTTTGGAATTATAGAGCGCATATTAAAATCAAAAGCAGATTTTATTCCATTGGAAGATGAACAGCAATCTCCCGGCGGCGATAACGACATGCCACTGCATGATAATATCCGGGGAGAAGATTATTACCAATAAAACAACGAAATAAAAAACGGCAACTATTATTAATCAAATAAAAATTACAACAATGAACAAACAAAGTTTAGAGAGGATGAGCCATATGCGCTTATTTGGTATGCACCAGGCATATAAAGTCAGTATGGAAGCTGATCAAAGCCAGCTGCAATTTACTAATGATGAACTGGTGCATCACCTGGTGCAAAGTGAGTGGGATGACAGGCAGTACCGGGCAGTACGAAGAGGGCTTAAGAACGCCAACTTCCGCTACAGTGCAAGCATAGAGCAATTAGATTATACTGGTGAGCGGGGATTAGATAAAAACCTGGTGCAGCGTTTATCCGCTTGTGATTTTATAAAAAAGGGAGAGGATCTTTTTATTACCGGCAGTACTGGAACAGGTAAAAGTTTTTTAGCATCTGCGCTTGGCCAGCAAGCATGTTTATTAGGGTATAAGGTTTTGTATACCAACACTGCAAAATTAATGTCGCATTTAAAAATGGCTAAAGCCGATGGTGCTCATTTAAAAGAACTTTCCAGAATAGAAAAACAGGATGTTTTAATCTTAGATGACTTTGGTGTACAACCCTTCGATGCAGGCAGCAGATCCTTACTACTGGATATCATCGAAGACCGCCACGGCAAGCACTCCACCATAATAACCGCACAGGTGCCAGTAAAAAAATGGCACGAAGTAATCGGAGAAAAAACACTTGCTGATGCAATACTCGACCGGATTGTTCATCAATCTATACGAATAGAATTATATGGTGAATCTTTAAGAAAAAAACAAAGAGTAAAAGCAGAAACAATAGAAACATTATTATAAACACAAGGACAGAAATTAATCACTATTTTTAGTCTTCAAAACAACAGTTCTTTATCTACTTTTTAGTCCTCTTCACCAGGATTTTTTTAGGATCTTTTTGAAATCGTTTTTTAGGGGGTCAATTTGAAATGGCGAAGGGGGGTCAGTTTAGCTGGGATTTACAGTAAAGATCTGGGTAATCTATTTGAAGAATAATATGGCTGTACATTTAATAAAATCACCAGAAGTTGCTCTTGAACTTTTTACACAGGTTGTCAATTTATTACAGACCATCAACGGACCACTCAAGTTTAAATATGAGGCGGATTCCGTTGTTGATCTGGATTGGGATGACCTCTCTTTGAAAGAAACGGCTGACCGTGCAGCGTTTGAATTAATGGAGATGACTAATAAAAATATTTCCTGTTACATGGAGGAGCGAGTGTTCCCCATGAAGAGGCTTACTGCATCATGGAAAACTCTTTTTAAAATATGTTCCTCATACAGAAGAACCAAAGAGATACAGTCAGGTGAATTTGTGATACTTCTGACTGATATTCCAAATCAACAAAATTGGTTTGCGACTTTGGACGAACACATGCCTTACAATGGCTTTATTCATACAGCAGACTGGGGTCATTACATTGACTGCTCAGCAGCATTCCCCATAGCTTATGAAGTGATAGCATTGGTTTTACAAAAGTATATGTTCAATGGGATGATATCCCTTCGTAAAACGGTGCATACAACTTCGGTTGGTTGTGTAAATGATATGTGCATGCAAAAAACAGAGGTGATCTTAAAATTGAGAACTGCTGATATTTGTCAGCAATGTATGCTACAATTAAAAGATAAGATTCCTACAGAAGTTATACATCATGTACTGGAATTAATGGAATCTCTAAGAATGAAGATGCGGTATGCACAGAATTATATGCAAAATGCTCCCCCAAGCGATATGGTTATCGGGCATAACAACCGCATTTTTCTAATAGGATTCATTAATATTGAGATCAAGTTAAGACCCCTGGAAAAAGCTTTGTACCTCTTATTCCTGCGATACCCTGCAGGAATTTATCTGACCAGTCTCTGCGATCACCGGCAGGAATTGTATGATATCTACGCCGGTATTTCCAACACAGGAACGCAGCAGGATATTAAAACTAGAATTGATGATATGACAAATGCACTGAACAATTCAGTGAATGAAAAAATATCCCGTATCAAACGGGTTTTTGAAGAATCAATAGACCGTGAACTTGCAAAACAATATTATATTAAAGGTGAAGTGGGAGAAGTTAAAAAGATTCATCTAGATAGAGGATGATTACGGTGAGAAATGGGATATTCCCCCCAGAATTAATGATTTTGCCTTGCTGTTCAATCGCTATTAAATCTTTGCAAGATTTTTTTTCCAACAGCAAAGCAATCTTAGAAGACAAACACAAGTTGCGATGACCAAGAATATTCTTGACAATATTTGAAAACACAAAATGAGTTATTGATCGCAAACTACATTTGAAGGCCACTCTAATAAAAAGAATCTTTTTTGGAAGCCACTTAAAGTTTTATAAATATTGCATTACTAGAATTCGATAAATACATTACAAAAGCAAATTTAATATCCTAAAAATAATTAAAAGTAAATCGTGTAATAAAATTAGTAGAACTGGCTTTAATTTTAATTCTCTGCGCTTTGGTAATATTCAAATTCTAGTATAAACAATTGCAAAGTAAAGTATGGATTTACTTATTAAAAGCTTTTAAAAAAAAATATCCAGGATAAAAAATTTGATATAGTTATGAATATTAACATCTCTAATGACAAAAAAATAATTCTGTTTAAAACGAAAAAGGTTCAATCAGAAATAGGGTCATTCCAGGAGATGTTTACCCAAGAACTTAAAAAAATGGATAGGACATTACTTGATTTCAAATTGAAACGTAAATTTAATAAGTCACTCATTAAGGAAAAGCAATTTGGTCTTTATCTTTCAAAAAAATTTTAAATATTATGAGCGCCATTGCTGCCTATTCCTTCTTTCCTAAAAAGCCATCTATTAAAAAGGATATTGAAGAAACTAATCCTTCAGTTATTGCTCAACTAAATCAGCAAAAATTGATTGCTGCTTAAACCGAACTCAGGTTATTAAGTATAACTCCTGCTTTTTATAAAAAGGCATTTTTAATTATCTATTTTATAATTACTCTGCCCAAGCTTTATCGCCGGCGTTATAAGCGAGCGCTCCATCATATTTACCTGGCACAGGTACATGACGTCTTGCTTTAGTCATACCTATTTCTGAGGTAAAGTACCCTAGTAACGTAAGTTGCTTAATCATTGTATAAGGATGCCTTCCGGTAGGAACAAATTCTTTTCTTTGAGCCCAGGTAGCTATGTCATTTTCCTTGTTGAAACTACTTTCCCTAATTTTATCATCCTCTGATATTTTCTTGTCATAAGGCTTTGCTTCTTTCTCCTGGGTTATTATAAAATCGTGCCTCTCCGTTGAGTTCAGGCCTTCAAAATTCTTTTTGTACTTAGCCATGCATTTCGTCTCGAAGCTGGCAAGACCATCGGTAAATATTTTTTGATTTGCTGGCAGATAACAGTCTGTTACCATCACATTCATAAATTCTCCCACTTTTGCAGCCTTTGCGCCGGGACTATCTGCAGTGGTTGGGATTATTGTATCGGCTATCTCGTTAAGCAAGGATACCTGCGCAGCGGTCAATATTTTTGACAGACCAGTAGAAGTATTAGTATTTATCGGATTAGTATCTAAAAAGGGTTGTTTGGTTTTACAACCAGATAAAAATAATTCTCCACCTATTACTACCGACCCGGTAATTACTGCAATCGTTTTTAAAAGTTCTCTCCTGTTCATAAATTATATTTTTAAATTACGATGAATATTTTTTAAAGATTTCCTTTCTTCAATTCTTCTACCGCAAATGCTGCTGCCCTCGCCGTGAGTGCCATATAAGTAAGCGAAGGATTTACACAACTAGCACTAGTCATACAAGCTCCATCAGTCACAAATACATTAAGTGCATCCCATACCTGGTTATTTCCATTCAAAACAGATGTTTTGGGATCTCTTCCCATTCGAGCTGTTCCCATTTCGTGAATGCCCATCCCAGGTGCATAACCAGCGTCATACATCTTCACATCCTTAACACCTGCTGCAGTTAGCATTTCCGCGGCGTCATTCATCATATCCTTACGCATTCTTTTTTCATTCTCTTTTATCTCTACATCAAAATCCAGCACGGGCAATCCCCATTTATCCTTTACATTTTTATTAAGCGTGATTTTATTTTCGTGGTAAGGGAGCATTTCTCCAAATGCTGTCATATTAATGTACCAATCGTTTGAAGGACTTGATAATGCTTTTTTTAAATCTTCGCCAATTGTAAATTCTGCTACCTTTTGACCCGTTCCCCTACCTGCACCACCCTGGTAACCAAAGCCACGCAAATAATCTCTCTTGTCATCATAAACATTTCTATATCTAGGAATGTAAATCCCGGTTGGTCTTCTTCCATACTCGTACTTGTCAGAAAAACCTGTTACAGTGCCGCCAGCACCCAATCTAAAATGATGATCCATCACATTATGACCAAGCTCACCACTACTACTACCAAGTCCTCCTTCCCATACATCGGTGGCACTATTCATTAAGATCCAACTACTGTTTAAAGTAGATGCGCATACAAATACAATCTTACTTTTATATTCAATTGTTTTATTTGTGATAGTATCTAGCACTTCTACCCCTGTAGCCTTTTTTGTATTTTTATCGTACAGTACTTTTAGTACGATTTTATTTGTTTCTAAAGTGAGGTTGCCCGTCTTCATCGCTGCTGGAAGTGTAGCTGATTGTGTGCTAAAATAGGCGCCATAAGGACAGCCTCTCCAACACCGATTTCTGTACTGGCAATTGGTACGATTCTGCTCTGGCTTAGGTTCCGTAATATTGGCACTTCTACCGATAATCATTTTTCGATCGTTCTTATAATGCGATTCTATTTTTTGTTTTACATCTTTCTCTGCACAGTTTAACTCCATCGCTGGCAGAAACTCACTATCGGGTAATACTTCTAACCCTTCCTTGCTACCTTGTATGCCTGCAAATTTTTCTACATAACTGTACCAAGGCGCTATCTCATCATATCTAATAGGCCAATCTACCGCAATACCTTCTTTTGCATTTGCTTCAAAATCCCATTTGTTCCACCGATAACTTTGTCTGCCCCACATCAAAGATCGTCCACCCACGTGATATCCTCTGTACCAATCGAAACGTTTGGTTTCTGTGTATGGATTTTGTTTATCATTTTCCCACATACCATAAGTCTGCTCATTGAGCGGATAGTCTCTTTTCAAAACATCGTGCTCACTTATCATTTGTTGGGTGCGTTGGTCTCTATGTTCAAACTCCCACTTTTCCTTATTTGCATTTACATAGCCTTTCACGTGTTCTATATCTTTTCCTCTCTCCAGCATTAAAGTTTTTAGTCCTCTCTCTGCAAGTTCTTTAGCTGCCCACCCTCCGGCAATTCCGGAACCTATTACAATGGCATCATATTTTTCTGGCATATGCGATTTTTTTATTTTGAAGTAAATATTTTTTTAAACGTCACAAATTTTAATTGCTTTTTTTAGTGCTACGATTTTATCAGTATTTGTTTTTCCGGTAGGAATAAATTCCAGTGCTACATAACCTTTATAGCCAGTAGCCAGTATTGCTTTTACAATTGCCGGATAATATAGTTCTTGAGATTCATTTATCTCGTTTCTTCCTGGTACGCCTGCAGTATGATAATGGCCAAAGTATTGATGGTTGTTTTGAATAGTTCTGATTACGTCGCCTTCATTAATTTGCATATGATAAATATCGTACAATAATTTAAAATTTGGTGAGTCAAGTTGCTGACATAATTTAATGCCCCAGTCAGACTTATCTGCCATATAATCTTTGTGATCTATTTTGCTGTTAAAAAGTTCCATCTGTATTGTGACTCCTTTCTTTTCGGCCAACAACATAATTTTTTTCAACCCTGCCACTGTATTTTTAAGACCAACATCGTCAGCCATTCCATTTCTGTTTCCACTAAA
Source organism: Ferruginibacter sp. (assembly GCA_043736415.1). Lineage (GTDB taxonomy): Bacteria > Bacteroidota > Bacteroidia > Chitinophagales > Chitinophagaceae > Ferruginibacter. Next base: position 8,292 of record JAYTCO010000035.1, read on the forward strand.
GCAAATCAAATTTTTGTATCCTGCTTTCGCTACGAGGTTGATGTGAATCTCATAATTTTGTACCAGAGTAGCATGGTATTGAGGGTCATTCCACCCTTTGGTAAGACTAATTTCTGCTCCATTACACATAGAAGAATCGATTCCAAATTTTTTCAAAGTATCCCAATCCTTCGGCCCTACAAGATCAATTGCAGAAAAACCAATTTTTTTTACTTCTTTGCAAAGTTCCTCAAGGGACAGAAAGCTATACGTCCACCTACACACGGAGTGATTGATATTTCCTTTTAGCGCCGATGATAGAAAAGATTGCATAGAATGACCATCTACTTTACCAAGCACCAGACCAGAGCCACCCAGCACAATCGCTTTTATTAAATTTCTTCTGATCATGTTGTCACAAGTTTTACTTTTTCATCTCTGAAAAATACCAGGAACAACAATGCTACCCCTGCAGCAAACAATGCTGGAAATAGCCATATTGCCTGCCAATTATGATTGACTACTTTACCTGCGGAGTTTACAATACTGTGAGCGTCAGCATATTTTCCTGCAGCCCAAAATCCAATATACATGCCCACCCCATAAGTGGCTAACGTAATGAGCCCTTGTGCAGATGAACGTACTTGATCACTTGCCTTTTGATCCGTGTAAATCTGACCGGTAACAAAGAAAAAATCATAACAAATTCCATGTAATATAATTCCAAAATAAATCATCCATATCTGCGAGCCCATATCACCATAAGCAAACAAAATATATCGTAATACCCATGCAAACATGCCGATGAGTAACATTTGTTTTACACCAAAGCGTTTAAAAAAGAAAGGCATTAAAAATAGAAATAAAGTTTCGCTCATTTGGCCTAAGGTCATCTTTGCCGCAGCCCCAGACATACCTGTTTCATTTAAAAACTGATTGGCGCTTCCATAATAAAAGGCCAACGGAATACATATGAGTACGGATGCAATAAAAAACATTAAATAGTTTTTATCCTTTAATACATTGAGCGCATCAAGGCCCATAATCTGAGCTATTGAAATTTGCTTACCGGCTTTTGGAGGAGGCGTATTGGGAAGGAAGAAACAAAATATTCCAAAAGATACAGAAATTATAGAAGCTACTAAAAATGTTACGCTAAGGTTTGAGGCGCCTGTCTTTAAAGCTTCTTTAGCAGAAATAGTTGCATTTTCTACTGTACCATTTTTTACTAATTCTACAGCCGGTTCCCAAGCCATATATCCAATAAGTAATCCAGCTACTATCCAGCCTATAGTACCAAAAACCCTGATACCGCCAAATTCTTTCTCCGCATCGCTTACTTGGTTTAGAGAGATTGAGTTTACTAATGCTAATGTGGGCATATAAATAATCATGTACAATAACAACAGACTGTAAAAAGAACTAAATGATTGCTGTGCAGAAATAAAATACATAACGACTGCTCCCATAAGATGCAGTGCTCCTAATATTTTCTGAGCAGAGACAAATCTATCTGCAATAATTCCCACAATGAATGGTGCAATGATAGCTCCTAAACATTGGGTGCCATAAGCAAGACCAGTCTGACCGCCATCTGCACCTATGTTACCCATTGTAAGATAAGTACCCATCGTAACAAACCAGATACCCCAAATAAAAAAATTAATAAACATCATTGCAGACAGACGTAACCTGATAGATAATTTCATTAGCAAGTTTTAGTTTAAAATGTAATTTTAATTATGGCAATCATTTAGGAGTATTCAAACTTTAAGCAATGAGGTTACATAACGACTTCAATTTAGTACATTCAAATTATTTATCAAATAAAAAAATATTTCTTGCCGCAAACGTTTTATTAACTTGAGGCGAAGAGTTGCTACTAAAAAATAAAATGATTTTTTAAAAAGTTATATATTTCTATTTTAAAAAAGACGGCATGGATAGAAAAATAAATATGGGGATGATAGGAGGAGGCATCGGTTCTTTTATCGGTGGGATACATAGGATGGCTGCTAACCTAGATGGTCATATCAATCTTGTGTGTGGAGCCTTTAGTAGCGATGCTGACAAATGTGTTGCAACAGGGCAACAACTTTATTTACCCAAAGAAAATTGTTATGCTAACTATGAGCAAATGATCATAGAAGAAAAAGCAAAGCCTGCAAGCACTCGGATGGATTTTGTAAGCATCGTTACGCCAAATCATTTACATTTTGCGCCGGCAAAAATGGCAATGGAGCAAGGATTTCATGTGTTGCTAGACAAGCCAATGACAATGACTCTTGCGGAAGCCAAAGAATTGAAAGATATCGCAAAGTCAACTGGTAAGCGCCTTTGTCTTACTCATACTTACACCGGCTATCCTATGATAAAAGAAGCTAAGTTTCAAATAGCAAATGCATCAATTGGCTCTATAAGAAAAGTATTTGTAAAATATCCTCAAGGTTGGCTCAGCAGTAAAATAGAAGACAGTGATCATAAGCAAGCTGTTTGGCGCACTGATCCAAAACGCAGTGGTATTGCAGGTTGTATGGGAGATATCGGTACCCACGCTTTCAACTTGATAGAGTACGTTACAGGGTTAACAGTATCTGCTCTTTGTGCTACTGTAAATACAGTTGTAGAAGGACGCCGGTTAGATGATGATGGAAGCGTCCTGCTTCAATTTAATAATGGTGCTACAGGTGTACTTACCGCAACACAAGTCGCCACCGGAGAGGAAAATAATTTGACCATGCAGGTTTATGGCGAACTTGGTGGTTTGGAGTGGCAACACCAGGATGCAAATAGTTTATTATTAAAATGGTCAGATAGACCTATGCAAGTATACAGAGTCGGATCAGATTATCTGAGTGACATGGCAAAGTATAACTGCAGAACGCCAGCAGGACATCCAGAAGGTTTTATAGAAGCATTTGCCAATATCTATAGAAATTTTGCGATGACACTTTTAGCAGAAACTGCCGGAGTGATTCCTAATGATAAAATTTTAGATTTTCCTGGAGTGGAAGATGGAGTACGGGGAATGGCATTTATAGAAAATGTTATTGCGGCAGGGAGTAGCAAAGACAAGTGGTTGAATTTTGTTGTTTAATTTCATAAAAAAAATAAATGAGAACTATTAAAGGTCCAGGTATATTTCTTGCACAATTTATGTCAGCAAAAAAACCATTTAATAATCTTGAAGATATTTGCAAATGGGCAGCCGACTTAGGTTATGTCGCTATACAAATACCTACCTGGGAAAAATCTTTAATAGATCTTGCACTTGCCGCAGAAAGTAAAACTTATTGTGATGAACTTAAAGGCAAGGTGAGTGCGTTTAGTTTAGAAATTTCAGAACTAAGTACACATTTACAAGGACAGTTAGTAGCAGTGAACCCTGCCTATAATGAGATGTTCAATGCATTTGCACCACAAGAATTACACAACAATCCAAAGGCAAGAACAGAATGGGCGGTGCAACAAGTTTGCTTCGCCGCCAAAGCATCACAACATTTAGGAATTAAAGCGCATGCTACATTTAGTGGTGCACTTTTGTGGCATACTTTCCACCCCTGGCCACAACGACCGGCAGGTTTGGTAGATGATGGCTTTTCAGAACTTGGAAAAAGATGGTTGCCAATATTAAATTATTTTGATGAATGTGGTGTCGATGTCTGCTACGAAATACATCCCGGAGAAGATCTTTTTGATGGTATTACCTATGAAATGTTTTTGGATAAAGTAAACCAACATCCACGAGCTTGCATATTATACGACCCATCTCATTTTGTGTTGCAACAACTGGACTATGTAGCCTTTTTAGACATTTACCATGAAAAGATAAAAGCCTTTCACGTTAAAGATGCAGAGTTTAATGCCACAGGCAAGCAGGGCACATTTGGTGGTTATCAAGACTGGCTTCACAGAGCCGGTAGATATAGGAGTCCCGGAGATGGTCAGGTTAATTTTAAAAAAATATTTACTAAACTTGCAGAATATGATTACACGGGATGGGCAATTATGGAATGGGAATGTTGCTTAAAGCATCCCGAAGATGGCGCTAAAGAAGGTGCAGCATTTATTAAAGATCATATTATTAGAGTTACAGACAGAGCCTTTGATGATTTTGCAGGCGCAGAAACAGACAAAGATTTTAACAGAAGAATTTTGGGTATTTATTAATTATAAAACTTTTACGGATGAGAAAGAGTACAATTTTAATAGCCTTTAGCATGGCCTTATTTGCTTCGTGCGGTGGCGCAAAAACCAACAAAAATGCAGCAGAACCTGTTGCCACTTTAATAAACAATCCGACTTATGACGAAGGACTGGAACTGGCAGTCAAATCTGACTGTTTTACCTGCCATAAAATTGCTGAAGCTTCCATTGGCCCGGCTTACGAAGTAATTGCTGCAAAATATGCAGACAATCCAGAAAATATTTCTCTATTAGCAGCCAAGGTTATAAATGGAGGTGTAGGTGTGTGGGGTCAAGTGCCGATGAATGCCCACCCAACAATGACAAAAACCGATGCTGAAAAAATTATCAAATACATTTTACTACTCAAAAAATAATTTTAAAATGAAAACATTAATAATCATTGCTGCTCTTTCGGTAAGCCTTTTAAGTTGTGGTGAAACGAAAAATTCAAAAGATAAAGAAGAGATGGAAAGTACTAAAAATGACACAGGATGGACTTCCCTGTTTGATGGTAAATCGTTAAAAGGTTGGCACAACTACGGCAAAACTAGTATTGGTGAAGCCTGGAAAATTGAAGATGGTACGTTTTATTTGGATACCACTAAAAAGGTAGGTTGGCAAACAGCAGCCGGTGGAGATATTGTTACAGATGAAGAATATAAAAACTTTCATTTGATGGTTGACTGGAAAATAGCAGCCGGAGGAAATAGCGGTATCATCTTTAATATTCACGAAGACACTAGTAAGTATAAGTATGTATGGCAAACAGGACCAGAAATGCAAGTGTTGGATAATAGTCTTCATCCCGATTCTAAGATAATAAAACATAGAGCCGGCGATCTTTACGATTTAATAACTTCCTCTCCCGAAACTGTAAAGGCAGCCGGCGAATGGAATCACGCAGAGATTAAATCTAATAATGGGCAGCTGGAGTTTTTTCTAAATGGCAGCAAAGTAGTCAGTACTACTATGTGGGATGACAAGTGGAAAACAATGATAGCAGAAAGTAAATTTAAAGAGTACGCAGATTTTGGCACTTACAAAAAAGGCCATATTGCTTTACAGGATCATGGCAATACTGTATGGTACAAAAATGTAAAAATAAAGCGACTTTAATGATGGAATTTCAATTTATAAAAAAAGGGTACAATAGCAATGTTTTACCCTTTTTTTTTAAATTATATAGCTTACTTCCTTGCCAGATATTGTTGCACATTATTAGAACTTGTCTTTATACTTCTGTAAATATCCGGACTGTAATTATTCTCTTGCTCCACAAAAAAATGTTTTACGCCTGCCTTTGATACATTGGCCACAATTGATTTAAAATCAATTTGCCCATTGCCCACTTCCGTATTTTCTGAGCGATTTGTTTTGCTCATATCCTTAA
>JAYTCO010000036.1:0-2445 GCA_043736415.1 Ferruginibacter sp.
AATACCGGTAAACAAAATTTCGTTGGCAGTACTAAGGTCTTCAAACAACGGCGGCTTAGCATGTATTGCACGCCCACCTTCTTTGCTCACTTGTGGTAACCCATCAATTGCATCGCCGGTTACGTTAAACAAACGACCTTTAATTGCATCACCAATCGGCATTGTAATCGGTCTGCCGGTATCTGTAACAACCATTCCTCGCACCAAACCTTCTGTACCGTCCATTGCAATTGTACGCACACTGTCTTCGCCCAAATGCTGCTGTACTTCAAGCACTAACTTATCGCCGTTTTCACGGGTAAGTTCCAATGCGTTTAATATTTCCGGAAGGTTTGAATCATTGTCAAACTGCACGTCAACAACGGCACCAATGATTGATTTTACTTTACCTGTACTTGCCATATCTATATATTAAAAATAATTGAGGATTCAAAATTTGCCGCAAAGGTAAGGTTTGAAGGTTAAAATAAAAAACCCCTTCGGTATTTTTTTGGCTGTTGAATAAGCAAAGAAGCAGCTATGATGAGCATCGTTGTGTCACTCACTTGTACGTCATACCTATATTCATCTTTAATTGTGCAACTTATAAAACCGACAGAAATTTGCCGGTTTTTAAAAAGGTATTAGTTTAAAATTTTGCGCCTAAACTAACAAAAAACGTTCTTCCATCTGCAGGCAATGCACCCGGACCGGGATAACCGCCAGCACGACGGCTAAAATATCTTTTATCAAAAGCATTATTTAAACCTGCTTTAATTTTTATTGATTTATTTATTTTATAAGAACCGGTAAAGTCAGTCACATTGTATGAAGGAATTAAACCAACCTGTGCATTGGTTGATGGCTTTTCTGTATTATTTGCATCGCTGTACGAAGAACCAACTGAACTTAATTGCGTTGTAAAAACAAAGTCTTTATATGTAAAGTTTATCCCGCCTCTAAAAATATTTGTCGGTGCATTTTCAACTTTCTTACCCTTTGTGTTTGCATCTTTATGGTTGCCGCTGTACGTTGCGTTTGTATAACTGTACGAGCTAAATACAGAAACATCTATATCCTGTTTATTTGTAAATGCTTTTACTGGACTAAATTCCACAAACGTTTCAAAACCTTTGCTTGTGCTTGCTCCCACATTTGTAATGAATCTTGTTGTGGTTCCCGTCGGAGTAATTGCTCCTACCCTGTTGTTGTATTGAAGATAGAAACTGCTCACATCAAACTGTAAATAATTTTTTACTTTTCCTCTGTAACCCAAATCTAAATTGTATCCTTTGGCATCTTTTAAATTCTGGTCTATAACATCCGTTGTTGGCGGTGCCTGTAAGTTGGCAAATTGTATTGGCCGGTATGCCTGCGTAAAATTTGCATAAATTTCTGTAGATGTTGTTACATTATACTCTGTTCCCACACCTGCTAATAAAAAACTTCGGCTGCGTTTTATATTTTGTAAAAGAATTTCTGCACCGTTAGAAGAATATCCGTTTCTGCCCTGCGCTTTTCCCTGTAGCCATTCGTAACGTACACCCGGTACAATTAGTAATTTTTTTCCTACACGAAAAATATTTTCAACAAATACAGCTGCATTTCTTGATTTAAATTCTATATCTCTTGGATGATTCCCTACAACAGCCATATCGTAACCTGAGCCTGTTGTGCCTTTTCCATCTGCCTGTCTGTATGTAGTTCCGGTATATAAACGTACCCCACCCGAAATGGTATTTTTCATTTTTCCCAAATTATAGGCGGTTAAAATTCTACTTTCAAGACCATAATTTCTATAACTATCTAATGTTAGTATACGGTTATTGTATTGCTGTGTGGCAGCATTAATGCTGTCTTTAACGGTAATTGGCTGTAAAAATCCAACACTGTTTCTATCGCCAATAGTTCCAAACAATTTTGTGTTCCAAACCGTTTTATCGTTCAGGTTTACGTTTGCAATTAATGCAGGTGTAGTCCATTTTATATCAAACCAATTGCGGGTTCTAAAGCTTTGTCTGGCATCATTTTTTAATTGAGCATCGGTAAGCCCGCCCGCTTGCTGGCTTCGCATCTGCGCATGCATTATTTCTGCAGTAAGCGAAAATTTATCAGATATTTTATAAGTAACGGTTGCAAATCCACTGTTAGTAAAATATCTACTGTTTGCTCTCCATCCGTCTCCACTCCTATGATCAAAAAATGAGTAATAATTTACTTTTCCTTTTTTACCTCCAATGGCATTGTAACTGTTTATTAAATTATTACTGCCCGCAGTTTGTTGCGTTTCAAATTCAAAAGGTTTGTTTATTTCGCTGCCATTGCGTAAAATATAATTTACCAATCCACCAAACTGAGGCCCATACTGCAATGCGCCCTGTCCTCTTACTATTTCAATACGCTGCACTGCCTGCAGTTGTGGATTGTAATAAGCTTCCGGATAACCGAAAGGATCGGCAGCAATAT
>JAYTCO010000037.1:0-2434 GCA_043736415.1 Ferruginibacter sp.
AGGAAACCATATATTTCCCTTACTGTCCTCTATCATCGGCTGCTTTTCGCCTCGGCCATCTTTGGTGATCACCGTTGGATAATGAATTATTTTTTTAGCGGAAATATTATATTGCAATAGGCCTTCATTATCTGACCGAAACCAGTAATCTCCCGTTTTTGCAATTACAAAATTATCTATCTCACTGTTAGATGTAATTTTAGAAAATGGGTCATTCAACAAACTATCGCCCACTAATTTGTGCCAGGAATAAGGGTATCTGCTTATGTAAATTTCGTTGTTGTTTTCAGGCTTTATAAAAACGGTGCTTTTACCTGTAGCCATTGTATTAAACTTACCGGCATTTCTGTTGTATTTAAGAAGACCATAACCTTTTGTACCGCCCCACAAAATGCCGCCCCTGTCAATAATAAAAGGATAGATTACCCGGCTCAATTTTTTTGGTAATTTTTCATTCCATTTAGGTACAGTTCCTTCACTGTATCTGCTTATGTCGTATTTGTCTACGTCACCCAAATAATTATCCCACAATGTTTCTTTTTGCCGCATGATTATATTTCCGGCCTGTTCTTTTTTTGTATCAAAAAGTGGTGTCAGCTTGTCTTCATTCCACAGAAATATTTTTTTGTTTATCCATATTTTTCCATCTTCATTTAGGTAACCGTTGTTTAAAAATGTGTAGCCGGGTAATTTTGCAACCTTATTATCAGCGGGATTGAATAAATAAACGGCTTTGTTGTAAGCACACAAATAAACATTTCCTTTACTGTCGGTTCCCATACCATATACTTCGGTTGTATCGGGTAATGTTATTCTTTGTATTTGCGGTGCAACAGTTTTTGTAAAATAATCTGTTGGAAGGGTTATGATATTAAGCCCTTCTTTATTGGCAGCAACCAATATTTTACCATCCCGTGTTTCTGTAATGCCGGGCCTTATATTATTGCCCGAAATGCTGTTTGGATTATTGGGATCATTTACAATTCTGAAAAATTTACCTGTAGTTTTATCGAAAACATTTAAACCCGCATTTTCTGTGCCTGCCCATATTCTGTCTTTGCTATCTTCAAATAATTCCGTAACCAAATTGCTGCTAACAGAATGAATGTCGTAGGGATCATTGGTGTAAATTTTGAACCCATAGCCATAATACCTGTTCAACCCGTTTTTGGTGGCTACCCAAATAAACCCCTCCTTATCCTGTAAAATATCAAATACCATCCCTTGCGATAAGCCCTGTGCTATGGAAATACTTTTGTAATTATTGATTTGTTGTGAAAAAGCCATCGTTCCATAAAGCAAAAGCGCCATGCAAGTTCTTAATTTTCGTATTTGTTTGTTTTGGAACATTCAATATAAATGTAAGCTTAAATATTTTTTTATTTGAATATGTCAACCAAAAAAATGACTGTTTTCGTTTAATGACGAAAAAATCCTGCTTCTGCTTAATTTGTCCTAGAGTTTAGCTTAAATATCCGATAACCTGAATGGTAAATCCTCACAAAAAAAAATAACAGATTATAAATTTGTTTAAAGTTTCGGGCCAGAATAAGTCTTATTAACCTACTATCTAATCTGCTTTATTATTGGTTATTTTTTGAAATTTTTTTGAAATACACGATCATCCTCCCCCTTGAAAACTCAATGTGAAAAATTGAAGGCAGTTGGCTTTAAAATAAAATAAAGTCGCCTAGTTACATATTTATTATACAACAACTAAAAATGAAAAAATGAAAAAAGTAATCACATTATGGTTTGTGCTGGCAACAGTATTATCGTGCAACAACAATGCAGAAAAAAAAGATGACAAAGCCAACACAGCTACTATAACCGAAACAAAAGCCACCGAAGTACAACCCGACATTTTTAAACCTTTTAACGCAGTGCTAATAAAGCATACTGTGGCCGATTATGCAAAATGGAAAGCTGTGTTTGATGCAGATAGCAGCTTTAGAAACCAAGCGGGCTTACACCTTATGGGACCAGTAGCCCGAGGCCTGGAGAATAAAAACACAGTAGAAATTGGGTTTGCAATAGATGATGTAACAAAAGCTAAAGCCTTTGCAAACAACCCAAGACTAAAAGAGGTGATGCAAAAAGGCGGGGTAACATCTGCACCTAACATTAACTACTATAACATTTTTCGTTACAACGAAATGGTTGATAAGCAAAACCTGCCGTATGTAGAAATCGAAATAAAAATAAAAGATTTTGACACTTGGATAAAAGCTTATGATGCAGAAGGTAAAGCTGTAAGAGAAACAGAAGGAACGTTAGATCTGGCTCTGGCAAAGGATTTAAACGACCCAAACAAAATTACTGTTGTATTTGCCATAACGGATATGAACAAATTTAAAGCAGCAATGGCAACGGAAAACAAGAAAAAAATAATTGCCGATGCGGGTGTAATTGGCCAGCCGGTAATGACCTTTTT
>JAYTCO010000038.1:0-2432 GCA_043736415.1 Ferruginibacter sp.
GCAAATCAGTAAAGTAGAAAATTTAATAACGTCAGGCACATTATTAAATGCAGAAGTATTTAAAAAAATAAAAGGTTATGATGAAAAACTTTTTATTGATGAAGTAGATAATGATTATTGTTACAGAGCTCAGTTAGAGGGCTATAATTTATACCAATGTAATAACATATTCATGAATCATGAATTAGGGAACAAAAAAGAAATTACTTCCATTTTCGGCAGCAAAAAAACAAGAATTTTTCACTCTCCTATCAGACTATATTACATCGTCAGAAACTCTTTATACATGACTGAAAAGTATAAAACTGTCTTTCCAAACGCAATTAAAAAAACGAATAGAGATGTAATCGTAAGAATAAAAAACAACTTGTTGTATGGAAGTGAAAAGTGGTCTACAATTAAATTTCTTGTGTTTGGAATTTTAGATTTTAAAAGAAGTCGTTTTGGAAAATATTAAATATTGTAATAATTACCTTTCCCCTACCGTTTTGCTGGTTACACAATAGTTTAATTTTAAAATTGAGAAAATATTTTTTAATAAATGTCAGAAATAAGAAAGAAAGGACTTTTATCAGCATTTTGGATTTACATTGGTTTTGCCATTGGAGCCATAAATACTTTTTTGTTTGCAAGAAATGGTTTCTTTAATCCACAAGATTATGGGTTGGCCACAGGTTTAATTCAGATAGGATTATTATTAAGTTCATTTTCTGCTCTAGGATGCTATGGTTTACTTTATAAATTTTTCCCTTATTATAAAAGAAGATTAGCAGACAACCAAAATGATTTGATCTCCCTTACTTTTTTTATTGCATCCCTAGGTTTTGTTTTAGTTTCTGTACTGGGCTTTTTTGCACAACCAATTATACTAAAAAAATTTGGTAGTAATTCGCCAGAACTGGTACACTACTTCTATTATTCATATCTTTTAGCAGCAGGCTTTCTACTTTACACTATTTTAGAATATCAGGGATGGAATTTAAAACTGCAACTGTTTACAAATATTCTGAAAGAAGTGATTATTAGAGTTTTTGTTTTTATGCTGATAATATTTAAACTTTTCGGAATTATTACTTTTTCACAGTTTTTATTACTTTATTGTTTTCAATATTTATTTATTGCTGCTGTTTTACTCTTTTATTTTATAAAAAATAATAAAATTCACTTTACATCTAAAATCAGTTTTGTTACCATAAAATTTAGGAAAGTTATTTTGCGTTTTATGGCTTATGGTTTTACAGGTACAGTTGTAAACACTTTACGCACCGTAATGGATATTTTAGTTTTATCAAGTTTTAGCGGCCTGGTTACAGCTGGAGTTTATACGCTTGCAAGTTTTGTTGCCACAATATTACAGGCGCCATACCGTAGTTTAGTTTCAATAACAATTCCTGTTCTTTCGGGTGCATGGAAAGATAAAAATTACCAAGAAATAAATCGGATTTACAAAAGATCTTCCATCAACCTTTTACTTTTTTCAATTGTTATATTTGGATTTATCTGGATCAATTTTGAGCCATTTATTTATATGCTTCATTTAAATAAAGCATATTTAGCCGGGAAAAATGTATTGTTAATTTTAAGCCTCGCCAATATTATTGAAATGGGCACAGGGGTTAACGGACAAATAATTGGCACTTCTACCCTATGGAGATTTGAGTTTTACACAAATATTATTTTAGGTGTAATTATTACATCCTGCAGTTACTTTTTTACTAAATATTTTTTTGGCATCAATGGTCCTGCTGTAGCGTTGCTAATTGGTATAACAGTTTATAATTTTATAAGAGTATATTTTTTGTATAAAAAATATAATTTCTTTCCTTTTGACAACAAAACTGTGCTTGCAATAACTGTAATGCCCTTAATAATTTTGCTTGGCAAAAGTTGTATTCAATATATGCCGTTTTATTCCGGGCTTATTATTGCTAATATGGTTCTGGCAATTCTTTTTGCATGGAGTATTTTGAAGTTAAACTTATCACCAGATGTTAAGCCAATCGTATACAACCTATCACAAAAAATAAAGTCAATTTTTAAAAAATAGTTAGATCATGCAATCTTTTCAAATATTCCTCAAATCCCTTTAGCTTATCTTCATCCAAATTAAAGCTGATATTTTCTTCGTAATATTTTTTTAGATCGTAGTGAGGGTAAGGGTTTTCCGAAATAATTTCTGGTAGATTTTTAAGTCCCTCACTTGTTGTTTGATTGAATTTTTCTACAAAGGGTTGAGGTAATTTTTTATTTGCAATCCATGCTGCAAATAAAAATGGGAGTCCTGTCATTTCTTTCCAAGCAGTACTAAGATCGAAAATATATTTACTTTTTTTTCTTTGAATAAAAGCCCGGTCACCGATTACCAACCCTGCGGTTGTCCCCAATATTTTTTCTTCATAATCTGCATCAGCATTAATTAGATTGACATTTAG
>JAYTCO010000039.1:0-2432 GCA_043736415.1 Ferruginibacter sp.
GATTTTGTAAATGAAAGTGTAAAAAGTATTGAAGATGTTTTATGGATAGGCCTGATGCTTGCCATTGTGGTGGTAATTATTTTTCTACGTTCGTGGAAGAGCAGCCTGGTAATATTATTAACTATACCTACCACACTTGCCCTCACAATAATTTGCCTGTATGCATTCGGCTATACTTTTAATATTATGACCCTTGGCGCAATAGCTGCTGCTATTGGGTTAATGATAGATGATGCTGTAATTGTTGTAGAACAAATTCACCGAAGCCATGAGGAACATCCGGATGAAAAAATGCCTGTAGTAATAAGCAAAGCTATCAGGTATTTATTTCCTGCAATGATTGGTTCTTCCTTAAGTACCATTGTAATTTTTGTTCCTTTTATTTTAATGAGTGGTGTTGCCGGTGCATATTTTAAAGTATTGGCATTTACAATGATAATTACGCTGACCGTTTCATTTTTGGTGACATGGCTCGTGTTACCGGCATTGTTTTTACTTTTTCCTTATAAAATAAAAGATGCTGCCGCAATAAAAAAACAGGAAATTTTAATTCATAAAAAACAAAAAGAACAAGGCGGATGGATTCGTTTTTTTATAAAACATTCTTACATCAGCATATTATTTGCACTGGTCTGTGCATTTATTATTTATATTTTGCCGGGCAAAATGCCCACAGGGTTTTTACCTGAAATGGATGAAGGAGGCATTGTGCTGGATTTTAACAGCCCACCCGGTACAACACTGGAAGAAACAGACAGAATGCTGAAAGATGTAGATAAAATTATTCAGCAACAACCTGAAGTTGCAAACTTTAGCAGACGCCTTGGGACACAAATGGGCTTTTTCATTACAGAACCAAACAGAGGCGATTACCTTATACAGCTAAAAAAGAAAAGAGGTTTAAATACGAACGAAGTATCTGCAGAACTTCGCCAAAAAATAGAAGCTACCCTGCCACAATTAAAAGTAGATTTTGGACAGGTTATAGGAGATATGCTTGGTGATTTGATGAGTAGTGTGCAGCCAATAGAAATAAAAGTATATGGCGATAATACGCAAAAGCTACAAGAAATTTCACAACAGGTAGCAGAAATTGTAACTAATGTAAAGGGAACCGCAGATGTGTTTAATGGCATCATAGTGGCAGGCCCCGAAATAATAGTAGAACCTGATGTAGCTAAACTGGCGCAGTTTAATATTACACCTGCTGATTTTCAATTTCAATTACAGACGCAACTTGAAGGAACTGTAATCAGCACAATTATGGAAAAAGAGCAAATGATAAATATCAGAATGCTTTATCCGGATGCACAGCGCAGTAACTTAACTTCTCTAAAAAACGGAAATATTTTTTTACCAAACGGGTCACTTAAATCTATAAATACTGTATCAACAATTCATACAGAAAAAGGTGTTGCACAAATTGAAAGAGAAAATCAAAAAATGATTGGAGCAATTACTGCACGGTTAGAAAACAGAGATCTTGGAAGTACGCTTAAAGAAATAAAACAACAAATAAATACAAAACTTTCTTTACCGGCTGGCTATCATATAGCATATGGGGGCTCTTATGCACAGCAGCAACAGGCATTTACAGAATTATTGTATATTTTAATTGCAGCATGTTTGTTGGTATTTGTAGTATTACTAACCCTTTTTAGAGAATTTTTAGTTTCACTTTTTATTATATTACTGGCAGTGCTTGGAGTTGCAGGATGCTTACTGGCACTGTATCTTACCCATACACCCTTAAACGTAGGAAGTTATACAGGTATTATAATGATTGTAGGTATTATTGGTGAAAATGCCATTTTTACTTATCAGCAATATCTCGAGGCAAAACTTACCATGGATACCAAACAAAGTATTGTTTTTGCCATAAGTGCGAGACTAAGACCTAAATTGATGACGGCTTTTGGCGCAATCATGGCCTTGCTCCCACTTGCTTTAGGGATAGGAGCAGGTGCACAATTACATCAGCCGCTTGCCATAGCTGTTATTGGTGGATTATTTTTTGCATTGCCCTTATTGCTGATTGTTTTGCCAACTTTTTTAAAAATTATCCACAGAAAATAAACCCTTATTAAAAAAGGAATTTAATTATAGATTATTTTCAAATTTGAATTTTAGTTTTATATTACGAATATAATTATCTTGAAGAGCGTTTGCAATTAAAATTATTTAATCACTCATAAAAAAAAACAAATGAAAAAAATCCTAACTGCTGCTGTGGTATTTTTATTAATTAGCACAGCAACTTTTGCACAGGCCGTAAAGAAAACCGCTGCAAAAGCTCCGGAAAGTAAAATGAAAGTCGTGGCAGCTAAACCGGCCCCCATGGCTAAAGTTGTACCCGTTACAAAAACAGTAGTTCAAACAAAAACTGTTGTTATGAAAAAAGACGGAACCCCTGACAAACGTTACAACAATTC
>JAYTCO010000040.1:0-2431 GCA_043736415.1 Ferruginibacter sp.
TATAAAAAATATGGCCTGCTTTACAATATGAATGCAGAAGAATGGAGTTTAGATACGAGTAGATTTAGCGTGCCTGGTGGGCAGGGGAAATTGTTTTGAGGGATTTATTTACTTTAACTTTAATTCTATTAACTTGAAATATGGCATATAAAGATCTACATGAAAATCCGTTTGATGAATCAACAATAGCCAAACTAGAAATATTTGAAGATTATGCACAGGCATGGATACCGACCTTTGTAATGAGTGGAGCAGAAACGATTTGTATCTTCGATTTTTTCTCAGGTACGGGTTATGATAAAAACAACGTAGAAGGAAGTCCAATTAGAATCCTTAAAAAGATAAAAGAGCAAATTGGAAATATTTTCCAAAAGAAAGTCAAAATCAAAGTTTACTTCAATGAGTGGGAACCAAATAAAAAAGTGCAAAACAAATTCCAACTTTTGGAAAAAGCGTGTACAGATTTTTTGAATGAAAATAAAGAAGTTGCAAGAGCGATTGATTTAAAGATTTTTAATGAGAATTTTGAAACTCTTTTCCCGAAATTATTACCATTTATTAAATTATATCCAAGTTTAGTATACCTCGATCAAAATGGAATAAAATTTCTTTCGGAAAAATATTTTCTTGAGTTGGAAAAGATTAAACAAACAGATTTTCTGTATTTTGTTTCTGCAGGTTACTTTTGGCGATTTGGGGATAGCGATGAATTTAAGTTGCATTTTGACATAGATATAAACGAAGCCAAAAAGGATCCTTATAAATTTATACATCGAAAAGTAATTGAGCAGATGCGTAAAAAATTACCTGTAAAAACGCAATTGAAATTATACCCATTCTCTCTAAAAAAAGGCAGCAATATTCATGGAATTATATTTGGGGCATCGCATCCAAGAGCAGTTGATAAATTTCTTTCTATAGCATGGAAAAGAAATGAAGTAAATGGTGAAGCGAATTTTGATATTGATGATGATGCAAAGAAAGATCAATTGTTACTCTTTGGAGAACAAAAATTGACTAAAAAGGATGAGTTTAAGCAAAATGTAAGAAACAAAATTTTAAATAAAGAAATCAAAAATAATTTTGAACTATTAGATTATACTTTTGAAGAAGGGCATATTGGAAATCACGCATCAGAATGTTTAAAAGAAATGAAAAAGAATGGAGAAGTAATTTATGATAGTACTTCTCCATTAGTTACATATGACAACGTATATAAACTTAAAAAGAAATTAGATTATAAATTATAATGGCACAATCCTCAATTGAATGGACAGAAATGACGTGGAATCCCACCACAGGCTGCGATAAAATTTCGGCAGGTTGTAAATATTGCTATGCCGAAGTTATGACAAGAAGGTTAATGGCAATGGGTATTGATAAATACAAAGATGGCTTTGAAGTAAGAACACATGAAGATTCTTTGCAAACACCTTTTTCCTGGAAAAAACCTAAAGTGGTTTTTGTAAATTCTATGAGCGATTTATTTCACCCTGAAGTTCCTATAGAATTTATTAAAAAAGTATTTTTTGTAATGAATGAAACACCACAACATACTTACCAGGTACTTACAAAACGTGCTGAAAGATTGTTTGAAATTCATGATCAATTAAATTGGACATCAAATATATGGATGGGTGTTTCTGTAGAAGATGAAAGAGTAACAGATAGAATTGATTTTTTAAGACAAACTAATGCACACACTAAGTTTCTATCTTGTGAACCTTTAATTGGCCCATTACACAATATGAATTTATCGGGCATTGATTGGGTAATTGTTGGTGGAGAAAGTGGAAGAAAAGCCAGACCTATATACGAATCTTGGGTATGGGATATAAAACAGCAGTGTGATGAACAAGGCTCAGCATTTTTCTTCAAACAATGGGGCGGTGTAAATAAAAAGAAAACCGGTCGTGCACTTGGTGGAAGAACTTATGATGAAATGCCTAATGTATTGGTGTTTTGATTTTTCAATAATATTTTCTCCAATCATTTTCCTTATCCCATAAATCCTTCGGCTTATCTTTTGCAAACTTTATTTAAAATAATTTTATGCTTAAAGAAGATAAAAACAGGTTTATGCAAATGGCTATTGATCTTAGCCAATATGCATTGGATAGTAAATGTGGTGGGCCTTTTGGGGCCATAATTGTAAAAGATGGCAAAATTATTGGAAGCGGCAGTAACAGGGTAACTGCAGACCTTGACCCCACAGCTCATGGAGAAGTAACAGCAATAAGGGAAGCCTGTAAAAATATTGGAACAGTAGATTTATCCGGCTGTGAAATATATTCAAGCGCTGAGCCCTGCCCCATGTGTACGGCTGCTATTTACTGGAGTAAAATTGAAGCTGTATATTATTGTAATACTGAGGAAGAGTCTTTAGAGCATGGCTTTTCGGATAAAAAAATATTAGCAGAATTGCGCAAAC
>JAYTCO010000041.1:0-13793 GCA_043736415.1 Ferruginibacter sp.
CAATAGAAAAAACATTTGATTGCAAACGATGCGGCATTAGTGTGATAGGTTTAGAAGTGCCACATGCACATCTTCACTTGGTACCCATCAATACCGCAGATGATTTAAATTTTACAAGGCCTAAAATATCTTTTACAAAAGAAGAAATGATCGACATTCAGCAACAACTTCTTAATAATTTAAACAGCTAAATCTGTGAGCCAAAAAATCTCATAAATCTGTGAGCTCAATATTCAACTTTGCTTCACTCTCTTTGGATTATTAGCTATAAAACTTTTCCAGTTATTCTTGCCACCACCTGTGCCAGCTAATAAATTACTTTCCTGAAAATGATGACAAAGTGCAACCGCCAGTGCATCTGTTGCATCAAGCCAGGTATGTTCTCCTTCAAATTTTAAAATAGATTGCAGCATTTTGGATACCTGCAGTTTATCAGCATTCCCATTGCCGGTAATAGACTGCTTTACTTTTTTGGGAGAATATTCTGTAACAGATAAACCCGCTTGCATAGCTGCTGCAATAGCTACGCCCTGTGCACGTCCAAGCTTAAGCATACTCTGCACATTTTTACCAAAAAATGGAGCTTCAATAGCAAAGCAGGTAGGTTTATGTTCAAGTATAATTGCTGCAACAGTGCTGTGTATTTTTTCTAAACGTTCGTATGCATCCTGCTTGGCAGATAATTTTAAAACACCCATATCGAGCAGCGATACCGTTTTATCTTTCACTTTTATAATACCGTATCCCATCACAATTGTACCGGGATCTATTCCTAAAATTATTTTTGTTGTCTTTTGCAATACGGACGCTATTTTTACCAAAATTTATATCTGCGCAAAAGTATTAAAATATTATTCAACTGGTTTCTCGGTCCTTTAATCTTCTTGTTTCTTAGCTGGAGTTTATACAAACAGGTTGCACAGCAGCCTGATCTTGCAAACAGATGGATACAGATAAAAAGCAGTTTTCAAAATCCTGCATTGTGGTTTGCATTTTTGTTGATGTTATTAAACTGGGGGCTGGAGGCGTTTAAATGGCAACTACTTCTTAATCCTTTAGAAAGGCTGTCTTTAACAAATGCTTTTAAAAGTGTACTGGCCGGTTGCAGCATAACCATGCTTACACCCAACCGTGTTGGCGAATATGGGGGTCGCATTTTATATGTAAAAGAAGAGAACCGGTTAAATGCAATACCATTAACTATTTTAGGAAGTTTAAGCCAGCTTTTTATAACAGTTCTTATGGGCTCACTCGGTCTTATTTATTTAAAATACTTTAGTCAGGATAAGCAACTTTTTAATTCTTTACCTGCATATACAGAAGATATTTTATTATACATAAGTACATCCGCCGCTGTTTTTTTAATACTTATTTATTTACGTGTTGGCCTGTTGGTAAGGTTATTAAAAAATATAAAATGGTTAAAAAAAATAGCTGCACACATTATCCTGTTAAACACATTTTCACGTAAACAATTGTTAAGAATTCTATTTTTATCTTTTTTACGGTACATGGTATTTATTTTGCAATTTATCATCCTCCTGCAAATAATGCAGGTACAGATAAGTTTTTTTATATGCTTTAGGTCACTTACTGTTTTTTATCTGGTAATGGCAGTTGCGCCAACCATCGGTTTTACTGAGTTGCCTTTAAGAGCTGCTGCCAGTTTGGAAATATTGCAGATATACAGCAATAATCTGATTGGTATTCAGGCTGCATCTTTGGGCATCTGGATAATTAATTTAGTGATACCGGCTATGATAGGAAGCTTGCTGATTTTTGGAATTAAAATTTTAAAAGACAAATGAAAAACTTTACTAAATTATTTTATTGCTTGTTGCTGTTTGTATTAATTACATCTTTTTCATTTGCACAAAAGGGAGATTTCTGCGGAGTAAAAAACTCCGCTTTTTTGCCCGGTGAAAAGATTGTTATGAAAGTGTATTACAATGCAATGGGCGCATATATTGGTGCCGGCGAGGCAAGTTTTACAACAGCATTAGAACGCTTTAATGGCAAACCTGTTTATCATTGTGTAGGCGAAGGCAAAACATATTCTTTCTTCGATAATTTTTTTAAGGTTAGAGATCGCTATGAAAGTTATGTAGATACAGCAACCATGTCTCCAATAAAATTTATAAGAAATGTGGAAGAAGGTAAAATAAAGATTTATAACAATGTTACTTTTAACCAGGTATCCAATACCGCTGTAAGTACAAAAGGTGTTTTTAAAATATCTGATTGTATGCAGGATGTGGTAAGTGCAATGTATTATGCAAGAAATATTAACTGGAATAAATACAAGCCGGGCGATAAAATACCTTTTGATATGTTTTTAGATGATGAAGTGTTTCACCTCTACATTCGTTACATGGGTAAAGAAAAAATAAAGACACAATATGGT
Organism: Ferruginibacter sp.; assembly: GCA_043736415.1. Lineage (GTDB taxonomy): Bacteria > Bacteroidota > Bacteroidia > Chitinophagales > Chitinophagaceae > Ferruginibacter. Next base: position 2,405 of record JAYTCO010000041.1, read on the forward strand.
AGATTTAATGCCATAAAGTTTAAGCCATTGCTTGTAAAAGGAACCATGTTTGAAGGCGGCGAAAAAATGACTGCCTGGGTTAGTGATGATCCGAATCATATTATTCTCAGAGTGGAAAGTCCAATTTCTGTAGGGAGTGTAAAAATAGATATGATGGGCTATTCAGGACTTAGATACCCATTAACTTCGTTGGTATCTGTTAGGTAAAATAATTTTTTGGGGCTATGGTCAGCTACACTTTGTTCAACATTTGTTGCGGCTATTCGTTACAATCTTTTTTTGTTTTGTCCTCCAGAGCTTGTCGAATGACAGGCAAAACAAAAAAAGTATTTCCACTTCTATCCGCCAGCCCTTCAGCATTTTATCTTTTTTCAACTTTTTTTGAATCGGAAATGTGTATTTAAATATGCGATGTAGTATGTTTTATTTTGCCTGAGGTTTAGTTTAAGATGCTTTTTGTATATTACTGAACAGACTAACTTAATATGCAAACTCAACATCAATATACCGCAACAATAAAGTGGACAGGAAACAAGGGCACAGGAACAGACCACTATAGAAATTATGAGAGAAACCATGAAATCTTTATTGATAATAAAATAGCAATCGCAGGTTCATCTGATATTGCATTTCGTGGCGATGGTACAAAACATAATCCCGAAGATTTATTGGTTTCCTCTCTGGCATCTTGCCACATGCTTTGGTACCTCCATGTATGCGCAGAGGCAGGTGTTATAGTTACCAACTACATTGATCATGCAACAGGAACAATGACTGAAACCCCTAACGGTGGTGGACGATTTACCGAAGTAATATTAAACCCAATAGTAACAGTAGCTGAAGCTGATATGGTTACAGAAGCAAACGAACTGCACAAAAAAGCCAATGAACTTTGCTTTATTGCAAACTCTGTAAATTTTCCGGTGAGGCATAATCCGACGGCTATAAGGTAATACATAATCCGCCGCCTTACTTCTCAGCAACGTCTCCGCCCTTGCGTGACGTTGCATACATAATTTTAAAAATATTAATATTATATTCTTCTACCACTACAAAAAAATATTATGGTAACCTGTCACATAAAATATGTAATCGATCCTTTTCAGTTAGACGTTTTTGAACAATATGGAAAGAAGTGGATTGAATTGGTAAATCGTTTCGGCGGACAACATCACGGTTATTTTATGCCAAGTGAAGGAGCAAATAATATTGCTTATGCGTTGTTTAGTTTTAATAGTTTAGCAGAGTACGAAAATTATAGAACACTAATTCTAACAGACGATGAATGCCTGGTAACGTTTCAACTGGCTATTGATACAAAATGTATTTTAAGCTATGAAAGAACATTTCTTCGACCGGTATTAAATTAAAAAACTCAAACTCTACTATCTTCAATTCCCCTCAGCGAAATATATAACTAAAAGCACAGGAGCGGCGGGATAGCAGTGAAAATCCTTTTTATATCGCTTCAGCGAATAAAAAGATTGCAACGTATAGCCCGGACAGATGCTCGACATAGCTTTCAATTCCAATCGCCCCAATAAAAAAAGCCCGAAATAAATCGGGCTCCAATCTTTTGTCTAATATCTTTTGGCTAAAACTATACATCTATTTTAGCATACTTAGCATGACTTTCTATAAATTCTCTGCGTGGTGGTACTTCATCGCCCATCAACATAGTGAACACACTATCTGCATTTGTGAGACTATCAATGGTAACCTGCTTTAAAGTTCGGGTGGCAGGGTTCATGGTTGTTTCCCATAACTGGTCGGCATTCATTTCTCCCAAACCTTTGTAACGCTGTATGTTTACGCTCTCATCTTTACCGCCTCCAATGCGTACAGTTTCTGCTTTGCGTTCAGCATCATTCCAAGCGTAAGCCTGTTCTTTTCCTTTTTTTACCAGGTATAAAGGCGGCTGTGCGATGTACACATAACCATTCTCTACAAGTTCCTTCATATAGCGGAAAATGAAGGTCATAATTAAGGTTGCAATGTGGCTTCCATCCACATCGGCATCCGTCATTATTATAAGTTTGTGGTAACGCAGTTTTGAAATATCGAGTGCTTTTGCATCTTCAAGCGTACCAATTTTTACACCCAGTGCGGTAAACATATTGCGTATCTCCTCATTGTCGTAGATTTTATGCTCCATGGCTTTTTCCACATTCAGAATTTTACCTCTTAATGGAAGAATTGCCTGGAAACTTCTGTCACGACCTTGCTTTGCAGTTCCACCTGCCGAATCTCCTTCCACCAAAAATAACTCACAACGACCGGGATCTTTATCGGAGCAATCTGCCAATTTACCCGGCAAACCACCACCTATTAAAACCGTTTTACGTTGTACCAATTCTCTTGCACGTTTTGCTGCGGCTCTTGCCTGTGCTGCTAAAATTACTTTCTGTATAATTGTTTTAGCATCTTTTGGATTTTCTTCCAAATAATTTTCCAACACACGGCTTAGGGTTGTATCAACAATTCCGCTTACTTCGTTGTTACCAAGTTTGCTTTTTGTTTGTCCTTCAAATTGTGGCTCGGGTACTTTTACAGAAATGATGGCTGAAATACCTTCTCTAAAATCATCACCTTCAATAGCTACTTTGGCTTTTTCGAACATGCCGTTTTTTTCGCCATACGATTTAAAAACACGGGTGATACTTCTTCTAAATCCGGCAACGTGTGTACCACCTTCAATGGTGTTGATGTTGTTTACGTAACTAAAAAGATGCTCTGAATAACCTGCATTATAGGTCATGGCAACTTCTACCACAACATTGTTTTTTTCGTCATATCCATCGCAATAAATTACAATTGGAATGAGTGGACTGCGACCTGCCTTTTTATCCAAATATTCAACAAACTCTACAATACCACCTTCGCTATAAAAAGTTTTTGTGTAGTATTTACCATCCTCTTCTTTCTCTCTAAAGTCATTAAGAATGATGTTTATTTTTTTATTTAAAAAAGAAAGTTCCCTCAAACGCCCTTCTAAAATATCTCTTTTATATTCTGTAGTAATAAAAATAGATTTATCGGGCCAAAAGTGAACGTGCGTACCTGTATGCTCGCTGGTGCCAATTTCTCTAACTGCATATTGAGGAACGCCTATGCAATATTCCTGTTCGTATTTTTTACCATCTCTGTTAACGGTAGCAACTAATTTTGTGCTTAGTGCATTTACGCAACTCACACCCACACCATGCAAACCACCGGATACTTTGTAAGTGTCCTTATCAAACTTACCACCGGCATGTAAAACAGTCATTACAATTTCCAGAGCTGATTTATTTTCTTTTTTATTGATACCTGTTGGGATACCACGGCCGTCATCTTCAACCGATATGGAATTATCTTCGTGTATGTTAACAGTAATATTTTTACACCAACCTGCAAGTGCTTCATCTATGGAATTATCTACAACCTCATAAACCAAGTGATGAAGACCTTTTTCTCCTGTATCGCCAATGTACATACTTGGTCGTAAACGAACAGCCTCTAAGCCTTCTAAAACAGTAATACTGTCAGCACCGTAAACGGGCATTTCAGGTTCGGGTAAAACTTCATTTTCTATGCTCATAATTGGTAACAATATTTAAAATATTGGATGCCTGCGAAGTTAGGGAAAATGAACCGTTTTTCAACTATAAAAATGATGTGTTTTAAACCATTTGCCAACATGTTTTGATGTAAAATTCCGGTGCAGAAATAAGCACTATTTTAAATGCAAAATATATTTAAATGGGAATATTGTTTCTGGTATTTGTTTAATTCTATGCTCTATTGAAAATATATTAATAAGTTTTATTTTATTTGTTTTAACTGACTAAAGCAGGTTTAATCTCCAATATTTTTCTGCCTGCTAAAAATTCTTTTTACAATTACCGGTTTTTGGGTACCTCAGCTTATAAAATTTCTAAAAGGTTGATTAAATCAAGTATATAATTAAAAAAATTAAAAACGTTCCTTGTTTTGATGAGTCACAACTGTGAATGAACATGTGAAAAATTTTATAAATTAATATTTAATTGATTAATCTTTACGAAATAGGATAATTAAGTGACAATAAATCGTGGATTTTTAATTAATGTTGTGACATCAAATGTTAAAGTTTATATTTTATTTCACCATCTAACTAATGATCGTTAGTTTTACAACATGACAATATTGGCACAAGATATTTTATCGCTAGCGCAAAGACAACCCTTCTTACAGGAAGACCTTCATCTATTGCATGAAGTAGACAGAAACGTACCGGGTTCGATTCATTATTCTATTAAAAGATACAAGAGGTTACCTCAATGGTCAATAGATGATACCGGCATTTTAGAATACATGTATATTACCAGTGACGAGGTTACCAATAACCTTCAACTTAAATTCTGTTTAAGTGGTAACATTTATTGTGACCAAAAACAAACAGAGTGCGATAACTGCAAATCTAACAGTACACAAAACTGCTCCAATAAAGTTGAAAGTATCGATGTGTTGAGTTTCAGTTTTTCACCTTCTTATTTACAACAATTTGTGAAGGCCAACAAAACATCACATACTTTTTCTGATCAGGTTTTGGCTTTTACGCACACAAATTCCTTTAGTAAAATTTTGCCTTTGTGCGGCAAAACGAGAATGGCAATAGATGCTCTTTTAAATCATACCTACACAGATACACATGCAAATATTTTTGTAAACGCACAAATGCAGATTTTGCTTTTGTACAGCATGGATTGTATGTTGGGCGATAAAGAAGAAACCGGCTTTAGCTGTAAATTTTTATCAAACGAAGCTGACAGAGACAAAATTATAAAAGCAAGAGAAATTTTATTGCAACGTATTGGTGAACCAATTACCATAAAAGCCTTAAGCAGAAAAGTTGCCATAAACGAATGTTATTTAAAGAAAGGATTTAAAGAAATTTTTGGTACAACAATTTTTGACTTTTATCAAAGCCAAAGAATGGAACATGCAAAATATTTATTGTATGAAAAGGGTTTGAGCGTAACTGAAGTTTCTCATCTTCTTGGATACTCTTCTATTTCGCATTTTAGTACAGCCTTTAAAAAGCAGACCGGTATTAAGCCATGTGAATTGCTTCTTCATTAATATAAATAGTTACAAATAATTTGAAAAATTTGTTTGTTTAGTTGTTTAATAAATATGCAGCTTAGAATTTATTTTCTAAGCTGTTTTTTTATAATCTAATGGGCTTATTCTCTACAATTTTTATTGGTTAAATATGCAAATAACCTAATTATGTAATAATGTACCTTTGCACACAATTTTAAACGAATATTTGATGAGTGTGGGATATACAACTTACGGCCAGCTTAATCTTCCTGCTATAAGCGAAGAAATATTAGCGCAATGGCATAAAAATGATGCTTTTAAAAAAAGTATTGAGCTGCGGGAAGGAAACAAACCTTTTGTTTTTTATGAAGGTCCACCAAGTGCGAATGGTATGCCCGGCATTCACCATGTAATTAGCCGTACGCTTAAAGATCTTGTCTGCAGGTATAAAACGATGCAGGGTTTTCAGGTAAAACGCAAAGGCGGCTGGGATACCCATGGTTTACCAATTGAGCTTGGTGTAGAAAAATTACTTGGCATTACAAAAGAAGATATCGGTAAAAAAATATCTGTTGAAGATTATAACAAAAAGTGTAGGGAAGTTGTAATGCAGTATAAAGATAAGTGGGACGATATCACACAAAAAATGGGGTATTGGGTAGATCTGGATAACCCTTATGTAACTTTTGAAAACAATTATATAGAAACACTCTGGTGGTGCTTAAGCCAGTTGTACAAAAAAAATTGTCTGTATGAAAGTGTGAGCATACAACCTTACTCACCTGCAGCCGGTACAGGGTTAAGCAGCCACGAACTTAACCAGCCGGGAACATATAAAGATGTAAAAGATACAAGCGCAACAGTAATGTTTAAAGTGGTAACCGGGCAGTGGGGAGCTGGAAATGGAGAAGGCTTTAGAATAGCCAACGATGTAGAAAATGTAGGCGGAGAACTTTTTTTTATGGCCTGGACAACAACCCCATGGACACTACCGTCAAACCTTGGTTTAACTGTTGGGTCAAACATAGATTATGTTTTGGTACAAACATTTAACCAATATACACATTTACCAAACAATGTAATTCTTGCCAAAAACCTCGTAGGGAAATATTTTAAAGAGGAAGGTAAAGATGGCGATTTTGAAAATTATTCTGCAGAAACAAAACTGATTCCGTGGAAAATAATTGCGGAATTTAAAGGATCTGAATTGGAAGGAATGCAATTCGAGCAACTTTTACCATCCGAAGCAAATACTGTAGAAAAGATAGAAGAAATTACCCCGGGTGCAAAACCGTTCCGTGTAATATTGGGCGATTTTGTAACCACTGAAGATGGTACCGGTATAGTGCATACTTCTCCTGCTTTTGGTGCAGATGATTACCGTGTAGGCAAAAAAAACAATTTGGGTATATTGACGCTGGTTGATAGGCAAGGAAAATTTGTGGAAGGAGTGGGTGAATTCAGCAATCGTTATGTAAAAAATTACAAAGATGATGCAGATTTTATAGATGTAAACATTGATATTTCTGTAAAATTAAAAAAAGAGAACCGTGCGTTTAAAGTAGAAAAATACGAACACAGCTATCCGCATTGCTGGCGTACTGATAAACCAATTATATATTATCCGTTAGATGCCTGGTTTATAAAAACCACAGCTGTAAAAGACAGGATGGTGGAACTTAATAGAACTGTTAACTGGAAACCGGCAAGCACAGGTACAGGTCGTTTTGGCAACTGGCTGGAGAATATGGTTGACTGGAACCTGAGCCGCTCCCGTTTTTGGGGCACTCCTATGCCGATCTGGAAAACAGAAGATGGGGAAGAAGAAGTATGCATTGGAAGTATTGCAGAACTTAACCTGCAAATTAAAAAAGCCGCAGAAGTATTAGGTGGCGTAACCAACAAAAATTATTTGCATGAAGGTATACTTGATTTACATAAGCCTTATGTTGATGATATAATATTGGTTTCGGCTTTAGGCAAACCCATGAAGCGTGTACCTGATTTAATTGATGTTTGGTTCGATAGTGGTGCAATGCCTTATGCACAGTGGGGTTTACCTAATGCATCTTCCAATGAATTTGGTGAACTAAGCACCGAAAACTTTTGGCAATATCATGCTGCTGACAAAAATTCTCCTTTATTTGGTCAGGATGAAAACGCAGCCTTTCCTGCTGATTTCATAGCTGAAGGTGTAGACCAAACACGTGGCTGGTTCTATACATTGCATGCCTTGGGGGTTTTATTGTTTGATAAGGTTGCTTATAAAACTGTTGTAAGTAATGGTTTGGTACTCGATAAAAATGGTAACAAAATGAGTAAACGTTTGGGGAATGTTATTGACCCATTCGGCACTATAAACTCATATGGCGCTGATGCTACCCGTTGGTATTTAATAACAAATGCTTCGCCATGGGATAGTTTAAAGTTTGATGAAGAAGGAATAAAAGAAGTACAACGTAAATTCTTTGGTACACTTTATAATACGTATCAATTTTTTGCCTTGTATGCTAATGTAGATGGTTTTACATTTAAAGAAGAATATGTTCCACTACGTAAACGACCGGAAATAGACCAGTGGATTTTATCCTGTTTAAACTCACTTATAAAAAACGTTACAGAAAGTTTAGATGTTTACGAACCTACACAGGCAGGGAGAGCAATCGAAGAATTTGTAGATACTTTGTTGAGCAACTGGTATGTGCGCCTTTGTCGCCGTCGTTTTTGGAAAGGTGAATATGAACAGGATAAAATAGCTGCTTATCAAACTTTGTATGAATGTCTTGAAACGATTTGTCGCCTAATTGCACCTATTGCGCCATTTTTTGCAGAATGGTTATTTCAAAATCTAAATTCTACAACCAAAAGAGTAGCACTTGAAAGTGTTCATCACTGCTTTTATCCTAAAGAAGATGAATCAGTTATTCACTTAGCACTGGAAAAAAGAATGCAACTTGCTCAAGATGCCTCCTCACTAATTCTCTCTTTGCGCAAAAAAGTCAACATTAAAGTAAGGCAACCTTTACAAAAAGTTTTTATACCTGCACAAAATGAAGAAATGGCAGCAGATATAAAACTTATGGAGGATATCATAAAATCAGAAACAAACATAAAAGAAATAGTAATATTAGCAGTAGATAATGATTTCATAAGAAAAAAAGCTAAAGCTAATTTTAAGACACTTGGGAAAAAGTTGGGTCCTAAAATGAAATGGGCAGCTGGAGAAATTGAAAAATTTAGTAATGAAACAATTGAGAGAATTCAAAATAATGAATTGGTGTCAATAGTGCAGGTACAAGCGAAGGATAATGAAGAAATTTTTATAAAATTGGAAGATATTGAAGTTGTTACAGATGAAATCCCCGGTTACGAAATTGCGAGTAAGGGATCACTAACAGTTGCATTAGATATTATTATATCCGAAACACTTAAACAGGAAGGATACGCAAGAGAGTTTGTAAATAAAGTGCAGAATATCAGAAAAGACAATGGGTTTGAGCTAACAGATAGAGTAGAGGTTTTCATGTCTATAAATGAAACCGTTCACAATTCATTTATGAAATTTAAAAACTATATTTGCGCAGAAATATTGGCAGAAAAACTTGAATTTGTAGCTGATTTACAACAAGGCATACAAATTGAAGTTAATGACGCCACCTTAAAAGTAAATGTTATAAAAAAATAGCAAGTATTTATGGCTACCAAAAAAGCACCTGCAAAAAAAATTGTAAAAAAGCCTGTTAAGAAAATTGTCGCACCCGTGGCAAAATCAAAATCTGCTCCTGCTAAAAAATCAGTACCTGCAAAAAAGGTGGTTATTGTTAAAAAAGCTGCTGTTAAACCAGTAGCAAAGAAAGTTATCACAAAACCTCCGGTTAAGGTAACTATTAAAAAAGTAGTTAAGTCGTTACCAAAACCAGCTTCAAAGCCCGTAGCAAAGCTGGTGAAAAATGTTGCAAAACCTGTTGCTAAAGTTGCAACAAAATCAGTTAACAAGAGTACTGCAAAACCATCTTTAAATAATGCAGCTCAACAAAAACAATTAAAGCAATTGCCTAAAATAGAAACAAAAAAAGTTGAACCCAAAGCAAAGAAGGTAAGCAAGACTGCTGTAAAAGTTGAAACTGTAAAGACTCCGGTAAAAGCAGTGGAAGTTGCTAAACCTATCCCTAAAGTTTTACCAAAGGCTGCACCGGCAAAACCTGTTGTACAAAAACCTGTTGTATTACCAAAAATTAATACTAAAACTTCACGCAAGTACGAGCCCGATTTTACAAAATCTGTATTGGATAAAGCCCCTGTAGATCCCGGAGCTCCAATTGTAATGTACAGCGATGTCGATCTTTTTGAATTTAAAGAACTAATACAGCGCAAACTTGGGTCTGCAAAAAAGGAATTGGCATATCTTCAGGGCCTTATCACTCGTAAAGATGATATGGGGGGCGATGAAGGTGATGGTCGTTACATGACAATGGAAGATGGTAGTTTGAGTATGGAAAGAGAACAACTCAGCCAGATGGCCAGTCGCCAGATAACTTTTGTTGACCATCTTGAAAAAGCATTAATAAGAATTCAAAACAAAACTTACGGTGTTTGTAGAATAACCGGAAAATTAATAGACAAGGCAAGATTACGTGCAGTACCGCATGCAACACTTAGTATAGAAGCTAAAATGAGTGGAGGAAAATAATAAGTTCCATTAGATATAATTAAAAAAGGCTGTCTCAATTATAGAGACAGCCTTTTTGTTTATAAATATATTCGTGGTTATTTTCTATAAAAAAATTCACTCACTCTAATATATTATTAATCACAAACAATATTTAGTTTATTGTTTTTTTTCATTTTACTTTTACGGCTTAGAGGATAACTGATTTTTCCTCACAAAATTTTAAAAGAAATGTGCAGTACAAAATTGTACAATAAATAAAGTTTATTATGGTTGATGTTATTTTAGGTTTGCAATGGGGCGATGAAGGGAAGGGTAAAATTGTAGATTTTTTTGCAAAAGATTACGATGTTATTGCAAGATTTCAGGGTGGCCCAAACGCGGGGCACACTTTGTATGTGAATGATAAAAAAATTGTATTGCATCAAATACCAAGTGGTATTTTTCATGCAGATAAAATTAACCTTATCGGTAATGGTGTGGTATTAGATGCAGTAACCTTAAAAAGAGAATGCGAATCTGTTGCCGCATTTGGTGTAGACTATAAAAAAAATCTTTTTATCAGCGAACGTACTCACCTTATTTTACCAACACACCGTGCTTTGGATAAAGCAAGTGAATTAAGCAAAGGGACAGAGAAAATTGGAAGTACATTAAAAGGAATTGGTCCTGCATACATGGATAAAACCGGGAGAAATGGACTGAGAGTAGGAGATTTGAAAGATAAAAGTTTTACCTCACAGTATATTAAACTCAGACTTAAACATCAAAGACTCCTGGATAGTTTTAATTTTCAGGAAGATATTTCAGCATGGGAAGAAGAATTTTTTGAAGCATTAGAATTCTTAAAAGAATTAAATATTGTTAACGGCGAATATTTTATAAATGAAAAAATAGCAGCAGGCAAAAGAGTACTTGCAGAAGGTGCGCAAGGCAGCATGCTTGATGTAGATTTTGGAACATTCCCTTTTGTTACGAGCAGTAGCACCATAACAGGGGGTGTATGTTCAGGCTTGGGAATTGCGCCTCAAAAAATTAAAGAAGTAATAGGTATTACAAAAGCATATTGTACAAGGGTAGGAAGCGGACCTTTCCCTACCGAATTATTTGATGCTACCGGTGATTTTTTACGCAATACGGGAAACGAATTTGGCAGTACTACAGGCAGACCAAGAAGATGTGGATGGATTGATCTTGTAGCACTTCAATTTGCATGTATGATAAACGGCGTTACGCAAATAGTAATGACAAAGGCAGATATTTTGGATGGGTTAGAGGAATTAAAAGTTTGTAATTCTTACAAAATAAATGGAGAAGAAATCAGCAGAATCCCTTTTCAAATGAATAAAATGCCAATTGATGCATCTTACCAATCTTTTAAAGGTTGGAATAAAGACATTACACAGGTAAAAACTTTTGAAAACATGCCTGCGGAAATGAACACTTATATTAATTACCTGAATGAATTTTTAAAAGTTCCTGTAAAATATATCAGCAATGGCCCAGGCAGAGACCAGCTTGTAAATGTTTAAAGATTTATTAAAAATAGTATCAAAAATATTTGGCTATTTAAAATTACTGTCGAAAATTTACATTAATAATCCACTCAAACAATGGCAGTAAAAAAAGATACCGGCAAAAAAATAATTGCTC
>JAYTCO010000042.1:0-2425 GCA_043736415.1 Ferruginibacter sp.
CGCACACAGCCCCAAGCCAACAAACTCTTCCAACTCTCCAAAATCATTTTCTCCCAATCTCCCGTAAGTATACAATTAAAACCGTCCTAACTTTATAACCAACACAAAGCAATGAAAAAACAAATAGCAACTGCATTTATCTGCATATTATCTATATCGGCTTTTGCACAGCAAACAAACCTTAATTCTTTTAATAAAGAGCGGGAGAAAATAACCAGAACGGGCATAAAAGTATTGGCAGGTTACTCAGCCGCAAATATTATATATGGCAGCATTGCAGCGGGGCAAGCCACGGGCAGCAATAAGTATTTTCATGAAATGAATGCTATTTGGAATGCCATTACGCTGGGTATTACGGGCATTGGTTTTTTAACCGCAAAAAAAGAGGGCACACTATCTTACGGCGAGTCTCTTAAAAAACAGCAAAACATAGAGAAGCTTTTTCTTTTTAATGCGGGCTTGGATGTTGCCTATATAGTTGGTGGTGCATATTTAAAAGAAAGGGCTAAAACAACTACCGAAAATCCACTTCGGTTAAAGGGATATGGCGAAAGTATAATGCTGCAGGGCGGTGTGCTATTATTGTTTGATGGTATTATGTATACCATACACAACAGGCATGGCAAGGCATTGGCTAAAATGGGAGAGAAGCTGCAACTGGGCGCTACGGCAAATGGTATTGGTTTATTGGTAAAACTGTAGTTCTTTATTAGTTTACGGGTTGCATTTCCTCTGTAATAAATTATACTATCTTCAAGAAAAAATTACAGATGCGCATGCGAATAATTATCACTTGTTTTTTACTGAGCTTTATAAGTATTACACAAGCCCAAAAGGTTTCTACTTATGATCCGCACAGTTTATTCAGTCCAATCTTTTATCCTGATGGTGGCAGTATTACCCGCTCATCAGACGGCTCGCCAAATGTGGGTTACTGGCAAAACCGGGCAGACTATCAGATAAATGTTTCTCTGGATGAAAACACAAATCAAATTTCAGGTTCGGTAACTATTACTTATAAAAATAACAGTCCACACTCGTTGCCTTTTTTGTGGTTGCAGCTAGATCAGAACCTTTTTGCCAAAGGCAGTAGGGGACAGGCTCGCATGCCTGTAGGAAGCCGAAGCAGATACGGAAGTGCAGAGAGTACTTTTGATGGTGGTTATAAAATTACGGCAGTAAAAAATACTTTAGATAACAGCACGCCGGAGTATTTAATTACAGATACGAGAATGCAGATAAAATTACCAAAGGCTGTAAAACCCGGTGGCGATGTTATTAAATTAAAGATAGATTACTCATTTACTTTGCCTGAGGAAGGTGCTGACCGCTGCGGTATTTTAAAAACAAAGAACGGAAATATTTTTGCGGTGGCGCAATGGTATCCACGCATGTGTGTGTATGACGATGTGGAAGGATGGAATACATTACCGTACTTGGGCCCAAGTGAGTTTTATTTAGAGTATGGCGATTATGATTTTAGCATTACTGCCCCGGCTTCTCATATTGTTGTAGCAAGTGGTGAATTGCAAAATGCTGCTGAAGTGCTTACTGCTACTCAAATTAAAAGAATGGCAGATGCAAAGAACAGCGATGCAACGGTTGTGATAAGATCTGAGAGTGAAGTGACTGATCCGTCATCCCGACCAAAAGCAACGGGTACACTTACATGGAAATACAAGATGCTCAATGCAAGAGATGTATCATGGTCATCATCGAAATCATTTATTTGGGATGCTGCAAGAATAAACCTTGCAGGTGGAAAGAAGGCACTGGCGCAGAGTGTTTACCCTACAGAAAGTAAGGGGACAAACAAATGGAGCAGAGCAACAGAATTTACAAAAGGCAGCATTGAAAACTACAGCAAAAGATGGTTTCAATATCCTTATCCGGTTGCTACAAATGTTGCTTCAAACGTAAGCGGCATGGAATATCCTGGAATAGTTTTTTGTGGCTCTAATGCTGCGGGTGCAGATTTGTTTGGTGTGACAGACCATGAATTTGGGCACACTTGGTTCCCCATGATAGTAGGAAGCAATGAAAGAAAATATGGCTGGATGGATGAAGGTTTTAATACATTTATAAACTCCCTTGCCCTAAAAGATTTTAATAAAGGAGAGTTCGATGGCTCATCACCAAGTCCATCATTACTTACACCTTACATATTTGGCCCAATGAGTGAAAGTATTTTTAATACACCGGATGCAATGAAAGAAGCAAATATTGGTGCGGCATTATATTTTAAACCGGGCTATGGCTTAACCATGTTAAGAAATAATATTTTAGGGCCTGAAAGATTTGACTACGCTTTTACCGAATACATAAAAAGATGGGCCTATAAACACCCAACGCCTTGGGACTTTTTTAGAACGATGGATAATGTGGGTGGAGAAAATTTATCATGGTTTTGGAAAGGATGGTTTTT
>JAYTCO010000043.1:0-2423 GCA_043736415.1 Ferruginibacter sp.
CTTCTTCTGTCCTTGTGAAATTCAAACATTTTACCTTTTACATTTTGATTGCCTAAACAAATTTAAAATTTAATTTTCTTTTATTTAAGCAACTATCTCCACTGCTTCGTCCATTTCAAATTTTAAATTATCAATTATAAAATCCTGCCTGCTTGGTGTATTTTTTCCCATATAATATTCCAATAATTCCTGCATATGTTCGCCTTGCTCAGGTATCAATGGCTGGAGTTTCATATTTGCGCCAATGAAACGTGCAAATTCTTCAGGACTTATTTCTCCTAATCCTTTAAACCTCGTTATCTCCGGTTTTGAACCGAGTTTTTTTACTGCAGCCTGTTTTTCAGTTTCATCATAACAGTATATCGTTTCTTTTTTATCTCTTACTCTAAACAAAGGTGTTTCTAAAATATAAACATGTCCATTTTTTACAAGGTCAGGAAAAAACTGCAGAAAAAATGTCATTAATAACAAACGAATATGCATACCATCCACATCAGCATCTGTAGCTACTACAATGTTATTGTATCGAAGTCCTTCATAACCTTCTTCAATATTTAACGCATGTTGCAAAAGGTTAAACTCTTCGTTTTCATACACAATCTTTTTTGTAAGGCCAAAGCAGTTCAAGGGTTTTCCTCTTAAACTAAATACAGCCTGGGTATTTACGTTTCTAGATTTTGTAATTGATCCGCTAGCACTGTCGCCTTCCGTAATAAAAATTGTACTTTCTTTCTGTTTTTCTACAACAGTGTCTTTGTCTTTACCTGTTGGTTCATCATTATAATGAAACTTACAATCCCGCAGTTTTTTGTTGTGAAGGTTCGCTTTTTTTGCACGTTCATTCGCCAATTTTTTTATACCCGCCAGTTCTTTTCTTTCCCGTTCGTTTTGCTCAATTCTTTTACGCAAAGCTTCAGCGACAGCCTGGTTTCTATGCAAAAAATTATCAAGTTCTTTATGTAGAAAATCATAAATAAAATTTTTCATACTTGGGCCGTTTTCAGATACCGCCTGTGAACCCAATTTTGTTTTTGTCTGGCTTTCAAATACCGGTTCCTGAACCCTTACAGATATCGCTGCGCAAATGCTACCACGAATATCTGATGCATCATAATCTTTTTTAAAATATTCTCTAATTGTTCGTACATAACCTTCTCTAAATGCCGCCAAATGCGTTCCTCCTTGTGTGGTAAATTGTCCGTTTACAAAACTGTAATATTCTTCGCCGTAAGCATTTTCATGCGTTATGGCAACCTCAATATCTTCTCCTTTTAAATGTATTATAGGATAACGAATTTCATCTGCATTTGTTTTACGTTGTAGCAAATCGAGCAGACCGTTTTTACTTACATAACGTTTGCCATTGAGGTTCATTACAAGCCCGGCATTTAAAAAACAGTAATTCCAAAACTGGTTGTCAAGGTATTCCTGCACAAAATGAAAGTTTTTAAAAATACTTTCATCGGGTTTAAATTCTACAAAAGTGCCGTTTTCCTCTTTGCTGGAAGTTTCTTTGTGTTCTTTTATCAACACACCTCTTTCAAATTCTGCCGTTTTTTCTCTGCCTTCTCTAAAAGCAGTTACTTTAAAATAATCGCTTAGTGCATTTACAGCTTTTGAACCCACACCATTTAAACCCACACTTTTTTGAAACGCCTTGCTGTCGTATTTAGCACCTGTATTTATTTTACTCACCACATCAACCACCTTACCCAATGGAATTCCCCTGCCATAATCTCTTACGGTAAGTATTTTATCAGCAATAATTACATCTACATGTCTGCCATAACCCATGGCATGTTCATCAATACAATTATCAATAACTTCCTTCAATAAAACATACACACCATCATCTGGACTGCTGCCATCGCCTAATTTTCCAATGTACATTCCCGGTCGAAGCCGAATATGTTCCTTCCAGTCTAAACTTCGTATTGATTCCTCATCATACTTCGCTTCTATCTTTTCTTTTTCTGCCATTCTTATTGTTATCTGTAACTTATTTAATTAATTATTTTGATGTGTTGTTGTTTTTAGCCGGGCAAAGACAGCAGCTATGTTGAGCTTCAGTGGCGTCGCACATTTCATCCTAAAATATCTATTAAGCTTTTTCTGAATTGGTTAACTTTTGTTAGTCGGCTATATGCGAATATATTAAACGGATATTGATTATACCGATAGATTTTCCACAAAGTTCCTAAATATGTTAGCAAATATATAATTCTTTCCATCAGCTAAGCAAATACGCTATTCCTTAACAACGCTAACTATTAAACGCACGTAGATTTAGTATAATTAAAAAAAGGAAAAAAATGAGAAAAGCAAAATGGTTTATTGGTGCGTTAGCAGTATTTACCATAATATCCTGCAACAGCACTCAGGTAATTTCATCTTATAAAGATGAAAAAGTTGCCGCAAAAGAT
>JAYTCO010000044.1:0-2421 GCA_043736415.1 Ferruginibacter sp.
GTTATTTATCAAATGGGTAAATAATATCGGGTTATTTTTGGTTAAAATCTGTACTAAACAATAATGAAATTACGCTCAATACTATTTTCCATTTTAATCGTTCATTTAATAATTATTTCCGGAGTAATATCCTCGGGTTGTGCGCAAATTGGTATGCCTTCTGGCGGTGTAAAAGATACACTTGCACCCAAATTAATTAGGGCAACTCCTGCTGCAGGAAGTCGAAATGTAACAGGCAATAAAATCACCCTTGAGTTTGATGAATATATAGATGTAAATGATTTACAACAGAATCTGCTTATTTCGCCTTTGCAAAACAGAAATCCATCTATTGTTGCAAGCCCACGAAGCATTACATTAAAATTTAGAGATACACTTTTACCCAATACAACTTATAATATTAATTTTGGAAACGCAGTCAGAGACATCAACGAAAACAACGTCTTAAAAAACCTTACCTATGTTTTTTCTACAGGCAGTTCCTTGGATTCTTTAACACTTAATGGAAAAGTAATAATTGCGGAAACCGGAGGAACTGACAGTACAATGCTTGTAATGCTTTACAGAAACGCAGTTGACAGCACCGTAAAACAAAAAAAACCTAATTACATAGCAAAAGTAAACAGCGACGGCACATTTAATTTTGCAAATTTGCCCGCTGCATCCTTTAAGATTTATGCTTTAAAAGATGGAGATGGCAGCAAAACTTACAATTCGCTTTCAGAAATATTTGCATTTTCTGATGAAGAAGTTTCCACATTAAAGAAGGAGAATATTACATTAATGGCATACGCAGAGCAACTGCCTAAAGACAATAAAACCGTTAGCGCTACCAACCCGGTATTGGATAAAAAACTAAGGGTCAGTAATAATATACAGGGACCAAAAGATTTATTGGAGCCGCTGGAAATCAGTTTTAATAACCCTCTTAAAAGTTTTGATACCACAAAAATTTACCTGACAGATACGCTTTTTAAAAAAATTAAACCCTTGCGTTATTCAACAGACAGCACAGCAAAAAAAGTAATTATTACAACCAACTGGAAAGCTGATGAGCCGCTTGTTTTAATCATTGAAAAAGATGCAGCCCAAGATTCTGCCGATACAAAACTTTCTAAAAGTGATACGGTCAGGTTTACCACTAAACGTGCAGAGGAATATGGCAAACTTACACTTCGGTTCAATGATTTAGATCTCACAAAAAACCCGGTAATACAATTTGTGTTAGGGGAAACATTAAAATATTCTTATCCGATTGTTTCATCAACATATACAAATGCTATGTTTCCTCCGGGAGAATATATTGTGCGCATTTTATACGATAAAGATAAAAACGGTAAGTGGACACCCGGAAATTATTCAAAAAAATTACAGCCCGAAATTGTTTTGGCATTACCTCAAAAATTATCTGTACGTGCAGATTGGGACAATGAACGTGAGATAAATTTGTAGCAACATTCTGCAAAGCATTTACAAAACAATTACTTTTACAGCCATGCAGTTTTCCTCTCAACTTTTAGAAAATGCGGTGAATGAATTTGCCAAACTACCGGGCATTGGTAAAAAATCAGCCCTTCGTTTGGTTTTGCATCTTTTAAAAAAAGAACAGAACGAAGTTCAGCAATTTAGCGAAGCTTTAAGCAAAATGCGCAGCGAAATAAAATTTTGCAGCCGCTGTTTTAATGTGTCTGATACTGTTATTTGTAACATTTGCATTAACCCCATGCGCCAACAACAATTATTGTGTGTGGTAGAAAATATTAGAGATGTAATTGCTATTGAAAGTACCCAACAGTTTAATGGTTTGTACCATGTGCTTGGTGGCATTATTTCTCCGCTGGACGGTATCGGACCTGAGCAATTAACCATAGATGCATTAGTTGAAAGAATTAAAAATGAAGAAATCGAAGAAGTTATTTTTGCGCTCAACCCCAATATACAGGGCGATACAACTATTTATTATATTGGTAGAAAACTGAAAGAGGTAAAAGTAAAAATTACTACCATTGCCAGAGGTATTGCGTTTGGAGGAGAACTAGAATACGCAGATGAAATGACATTAGCAAAAAGCATTGCCAATAGAATTGCAGTCGAGCATTATATTTCGCAATCTTAGTTGTGTGTGGTTTATAAACTTACAATATTGTTCAAGATTGCAGAACAAAAGTTACATTTTTGAAAGTCCTTACTCCAGGCGAATTTTTGAAACCTCAACATTCTTTGTAATTTACTTTTTTCGGATTGTATAAATTCCTATTTTGATGTATTAGGCAGTTAATGTACTTTTACAAAGTAATGGGCAGGATTTGTTTATTGTTCACCTCCTTACATTTTACAACAACTGAACTAATAAACGAGTAACATTTCCTGTAATTCTTCTCAACCTGCGGATCTGCAAATCGTTTCTTATCAGTTTTATTA